>NZ_JBFBDO010000100.1:0-30023 GCF_040683335.1 Kitasatospora sp. NPDC093806 | reverse complement strand
GCGAGCATGGTGAGCAGGACGCCGTCTGGTCGACGCTCCTGCTGGTGGCCGGTACCGCGCTGGTCGCCGTCGGCGTGCTCGCCGGACCGCCGCTCTCCCTGCTGGCCGTCACGGTCGGCGCGATCGCGAGCTTCTTCGGCGTGCTCCGGCTCGCCCACCGGCTGCTGCCCGGCATCGTCGCCGCGCTCGGCGCCCCGGCCCGCCGCTTCGGCGGCACCGCCGGTCGCCTCGCCACCCGGCAGCTGCGGCTCAACCCGCTGCGCACCGGCGCCACCGGCTCGGCCCTGCTGCTCGGGGTGACGATGACGGTCGGCGCGATCACCGCCCTGGAGGTCACCTCCGACTCGCTGGTGCCCCTGGTCTCCGCCCGCCAACCCGGCGCCTTCTCGGCGACCGGCGCCGGCGGCGGCGCCCTTCCCACCGGGGCGCTCACCGCACTCTCCGGGGAGCGCGAACTGCTCGTCACCCCGGTCCGTTCGGCCACCGTCCGGGTCGACGGCCGCGACACCCTCGTCGCCGCCACCGACCCCGCCCGGCTCAGCCCCACCACCGACGACCTCGCCCGGGCCCGGGCCCTCACCGACGGCACCGCGCTCAGCGGCCTCGGCGACGCCGCCACCGCCGGCGTCGGCGGGGCGGCCGGCCACCCCGACACCACCCTGCGCGTCGAACCCGGCCGCAGCGGCCTCCCGTTCACCCTGCAGAGCGGCGCCGCGCTCCTCGTCACGCCGGCCACCCTCGACCGGATCGCCCCCGGCGCCCCCGCCACCACGGTGTGGATCACCCCCGCCCCCGGCACCGACCGCGCCACCGCCCGCCGCGCCATGGACCGCGCCCTCGCCGCCCACCCAGCCCTCACCGTCACCGACAGCGCCGCCCAGGCCGCGAGCCTGCGCTCGCTGTTCGACCGGATGATGCTGATCTCGATGACCCTGCTGTCCTTCTCGGTCGTCATCGCCGGCCTCGGTGTCGCCGCCACCCTGATGCTCAGCGTCAGCGAACGCGCCCGCGAGATCGGCATGCTGCGCGCCATCGGCATGTCCCGCCGCCAACTGCGCCGCATGCTCACCCTGGAGGCCCTGCTCCTCTCCCTCGCCGCCGCCCTGCTCGGGACCGCCCTCGGCCTCGCCTACGGCTGGTCCGCCGCCCGTTCCGTCACCTCCACCCTCGGCACCGTCGGCGGCCCGCCCACCCTCCTCGTCCTCGCCGCCCTCGGCCTCACCGTCCTCACCGGCCTGGCCGCCGCCGTCCTCCCCGCCCGCCGCGTCGGCCGGATGACCGTCATCACCGCGATGCGCTCGGTCTAGCCGCCCGCGCGATCCGCGACGCCGCATCCGGCCCGCGTCAGGCGGGCCGGGTCCGGTCGGTGATCTGCGGGCGCTCCTCGAACCCGGCCGCGCGGTAGGTGGCGACGGCGGCGGCGTTGGCGCTCGGTGTGCACACGCGCACGCTCGACGAGCCCAGCTCCCGCAGGGCGGCCGCGCCGGCGAGGGTGATCGCCCGGCCGTATCCGCGGCCCCGGTGGTGCTCGTGGACGCCCATCGGTTCGATCAGCCCGGGCTTCCCCGGGCCGGCCGACCAGACCGTCACCACCGCCGCCGGACCGCCCTGGTCGTCGTACGCGCCCAGGCACCGGGCGTCGGCGAAGTACGGACCCGCCGACATCCCGTGCCAGTACTCGGGCGTCGGCCGCGAGGTGGCGAACGCCGACCGCAGCACGTCGGCGAAGTCCTGCGCCTGCTCCGGGCCGATCGACTCGATCCGCACGCCGGGGGCCTCCACCGGCTCGGCGAGATCACGGAACAGCGGCGTCCACGGCTCGTCGACGCCCCACCCCTCCTCGGTGAGCAGGTCGTGCAACAGCAGGCCGAGCGGCGCCTCGATGGACACCGCTCCGTCCGGCAGCACCCCGCGCTCGGGCAGCGAGACGTCCTCGACGAGCCGCCGCGCCAAGCCCTCGTCCCGGAAGGCGTCCGGAGCGACCGTCATCCGCAGCAGCGTCGGCGAGTCCAGCAGCCCGGCGGCGAGGACCCGTCCGTCCCGGCTCCAGGTCCGGACCACCGCCGCCGTCTCCGCCGCTCCGAGCCGGTGGTACCACCCGACGTCCCCCGGATGCAGCTGCATCGGCGCCCCGTCGGACTGCCACTCCCGCAGCGCGCCCATGGCCTCGTGCACCGCGTCGACCGTCGGCGTCCCCAGCACAATCGTCATGGTCGGGATCCGACACCGGGCGCCTGAGCTCCGCAACTCATTTACCTCAGCGGGGATCACCGTCCGCCGGAGATGCCGAGGTCGGCGCGCATGGTGGTGCGGAGGGTGGCGAGGTGGGACCAGGCGGATTCGACGGCGGTGGCGGTGGTGGTGAGGTCCTCCCCGGGGTCGGGGGTGCCGTGGCCGATCCGGACGAGGGTGCCGTAGAGGGCGCCGAGGACGCGGTTGGTGTGTGAGACCTCGGCCAGCACCTGGTCGGGGACGGCCATCTGGGCCTCGGCGTAGCGCTGGAGGTAGTCGTTGCGGACGGCGTCGACGGCGGCCAGCTCGGCGGCCGCGCCGCCGGGGAGGTCGCGGCGCAGGGCGTGGGCGTAGTAATTGAGGGCGCTCAGGTACTGGCGGGCGGCGATGTTGAACGCGGTGTAGCCCGCCCGGCGTTCGGCGAGTTCCAGGGCCGCGCGCTGCTCGTCGCGTTCCTCGCGCCGCCGCCGTTCGGCCAGTTCGCGCTCGTCCCGGCGGACGGTGTCGCCCCGGCGCTGGGTCAGCAGGGCGGAGGCGAGTGTGCCGGCCACGCCGACCACGGCGACCAGGAGGGCGGTGAGGCTCGATGCGTCCATGAACGTCCCTGGAGGTGGTGAGGGGCCGGCGGGGGTCAGTTGCCCTGGTAGGTGAAGGCGGCCCAGGTGTCGAGGGCGTCGGGGGTGCGGCGGGCGAGGGCGGACAGTTCCGGTGGGGCGTCCGGGGGGAGGCGGCGGTCGGGGTCGAGGGCCCACAGCTGGGTGCGGCGGAGGGCTTCGGCGGGCGGGTCGCCGGCGGCCAGGCGGCCGTGGAAGACGTACATCAGCACGCACACCATGTCGTCCGCCACCTCCCAGCGGGAGCCGACCACGCCGGTCGCGCCGGCGGCGAGGAAGGCGGTGGAGAGGGTGAGCGCCTCGTCGAGGTCGCCGCCGGTGTGGTCGCTGACGCAGGCGTCGAGGACGACCAGTCCGCCCGGCGAGCCCGGTGGGCGGCCCTGGGCCTGGCGGAGGATGTCGCCGACCGGGAGCCGGCCGTCGTGTTCGCGCCGGCCGCCGGGCGGGGCCTCGGGGGCGAGCCCGAGGAAGGCGTCGAGCGGCGAGTCGCCGGACGGGAGCGCGTGGCAGGCCAGGTGGAGGACGGAGGCGCCGGCCCGGCCGGGTGCGGGCAGCGCGGCGAGCACCTCGCGCGGGGTGCCGTCCCCGACGGCGTCCTCGACGTAGCCGAGCAGGGTGCCGTGCGGGTAGTAGTCGGCGTGCAGGTACTCGGCCTCGGCCTCGGCGAACATCAGCTCCCGGGTGGGGTCGCCGACGATCACCGGCCGTTCGGCGAGCGGCAGTCGGGGCCGACCGACCACCTCGCAGAACTGGCGGGCCGAGGCCGCGTACGAGATGACCGCCCGTTCCACCGCCCGGACCGGTCTGCCGCCGTCGCGCAGTCCGCTGCTGAGCAGGGCCGCGTGCCAGGGCACGCCGCTGAACTCGGCGAACGGGACGAGGACCAGCCGGGGCGGGGTGCCCCGGCGCCGCTCGGCGGCGCGCAGCGCGGGGTGGCGCAGCAGTGGGCGGAGCACGGTGGTGCCGGCCCAGTCGCAGAGTTCGGCGAGGGTGGCCCGCCAGCGCCGGCGGGCGGCGACCCGCTCCGGGTGGTCGGACGGGAAGCCGGCGTCGAGGGTGGCCTGCCGGTGGAGGTGCGCCTTCCGGTAGGCGGTCAGCGGGCTGAGCGCCTCGGCTTCGGAGCGCACCAGGCTGAGCGGGAGCAGGTGGATGGCGCCCGCGGTTCCGCCCTGCATGACGCCCGGCTCGGCGCCCGGCTCGGCGCCCGGCTCGGCGGCGGTGACCAGGAGGGCTTCGGCGCTGCGGCCGCCGCCGGGCGGGAGGAGGTAGACGAGGACGTCGGCGCCGGCCGCGCGCAGGCTGCGGGCGATCTCCTCGACCGAGGGCACGGCCATCAGCGCCGTGCCGGCCGGGGAGCCGACGAGGGCGGTGAGGGCGCGGCGGCGCAGGTCGTCGGGGACCGGGATGGCGGCGCCGCCGGGCAGGGAGGCGAGCAGGGTGCCGGGCAGGCCGAGCAGCGCGTCGAAGTCGAAGGGGTCGGGGGCGGAGCCGGGGGCGGCGGAGGGCCCATCGGCAGGCGGCGCGTCGGCCGGGCTGCCGCCGGACAGCCAGGCGGTGGCGAGGTCCGCGTGGCCGGCGGCCCGGAGCTGGTCGGGGATGTCGGTGGTGGCGGTGGAGGCGTGCAGCACCAGGCCGCGCCCGAGCTCCAGGGCCTCGACGGCGGACCGCAGATACGGCTCGGTCACGTCGGCGGCGGGACGGCCGGCGTCGTCCACGGCGGCCTCCTCCCGGTCGGCGAGGTACCAGTGGGCGATCTGCAGCGCGCGGGCCGCGGCGTCCCGGGCGATCGCGAGGGCCGGGTCGGCGGCGGCCTGGAGCAGCGAGGCGGCGGCGATCTCGCGCAGCCCGGCCAGCCCGAACTCCCGGCTCAGCCGCCGGTCGCCCGGGTCGAGCCGGGCCCGGTGGGTGTCGGCGACGATGGCGCTGACCGCCGCCAGCAGCCGGGTCGGCGCCCCGTGCCGCAGCTGTTCGCGGGCGGCCCCGGCGGCCGCGAGCGCCTCGGCTGCGTCGGCGGGCCGGTGGGCGTGCCGGTAGCGCATCAGCAGCAGCATGGCGCGCAGCACATGGCCGCGCACGCCTTCCAGGCTCGCCGGGTTGGCCTCCGCGAGGAAGTCGTCGAGGTAGCGGAGGGCGCCCTCGCTGCGGTGCTCCGAGAAGGTCGGGAACAGGGCGAGCAGGACGAACGCGCTGGCCGCCCGCACCTTCAGGACCGCCTTGTGCAGGTGGCCGCCCGGGGTCTCCTCCGCCGCCTCGATCATCAGGTCGACGGCTTCGCCGAGCCGTTCCGGGGCCCCGAACAGCGCGTGGATGAAGGTGACCGCGCCGAGGTCGCCGCGCGCGAGCAGGCGCAGCGGGTCGTCCGCCGGGACCGCCGCGACCAGCGCCTCCAGTTCGGTAACCACCCGGCTCATCCGGGCGGTGTCGCGGACCGTCAGGGCGTCCTGGAACTCCAGCATCAGCCGGGTGCGTTCGAGGGCCGGCCGTTCGCGGGCGATGAGGCGTTCGACGCCCGCGTGCGCGGAGACGGCCAGGTAGGCGAGCACCTCCTCGTTGTAGCGGCGGGAGGCCTCCAGGTCCTGGTGGTCGCCGCCGATCAGGTAGCGCTGGTAGAGGCTGACGGAGAGGTTCTCCAGGTAGACCACCCGGTTGATGTCGTCGGGCTCGGCCCGGCGGAACGCGGCGCGCTCGTGCCGGATCGCCGCGTCCAGGTCGGCGACGGCGTTGGTGAGCGCGAAGCGCTTGCTCATCGCCGCCGCCAGCGAGCCGTGCAGGTGCTCGTCCGACCAGAGGGTGCCGGAGGGCTTGGCCCGGGACTCGTCGAGCAGGCCGAGGACCCGGTCCAGCGCGGCCCGGTCGGTGGAGAACTCGTCCTGGGCGATGGAGGCGTGGGCGAGCTGGTGGAGGATGTCGCTGCGCCGGACGCCGTGGTCCTCCTCCTGCATGGTGTCGACGGCGGTGGTGAGGTGCCGGATGGCCTCCTCGGTGCGGTAGGTGTCCGGTTCGTGCTCGCGCAGCGCGTTGACGAGGGTGCCGAGGACGGCGTGCGCGGCGGGCCGGACCTCGTCGTCCCGGGCCATGCCGTCCAGGCCCTCGCGCAGGACCTCGACGGCCTCGCGGGCGGCGTCGGTGGCGACGTAGCGGTCGAGCCGGGCGACGCCGGCCAGGGTGCTGCCGAGCAGCCAGCGCGCGGTGCCGCCGAGCGGGTGCTCGGGCGGGAGGAGGAGGCGCAGGTCGCGGAGGCGGGCGAGCCGGTGGTCGGCGTCCTCGGGGCGGACGGCGTCGCCGTCGCCGCGGGCCCAGTACTGGTCGACGAGGTGGAGGGTGGCGCGCAGCCGGCAGGGGTCGTCGAGGGTGGTGGTGGCGGCGATCAACTCCAGGTGGGCGATCGCGCGTTCGGTGTCGGCGGCGCGGTCGGCGGCGGCGCGGGCGGTGTCGGCGGTGTCGGCGGTGTCACTCAGCAGCAGGTTGACGAGGCGTTCGCGGACGGCGAGTTCGAGGGGCTCGGCCAGGTCCGCCGGTCCCGGCTCGGCGTCCGGCGCCGGCCGGTACGTCGTGCCGTCGGCGGGGGTCCACGGGGGCGGGCGCAGCCGGTCGAGGACGCCGTCCAGGACGGCGGTGGCGGCGGCGCGGTCGACGGCGACGCGGTCGTCGTGGCACGCGCGGCCGGGGGTGCCCGCGTCCTCCGGTGCGGAGACGCCGCCGGAGGGGACGCCGGGGGGACCGTCGGAAGCTTGGTCACGGTCGCGGTCGTACCGGTCGGCGAGCGCGCAGCCCAGGCTCGCGACGAAGCCGGGGTCCTGCTCGTCGTACGCGTCGGCCCCGGCGGGCTCCTGCCAGGGGCCGAGCGCCTGCCAGGCTCCGAGCGCAGACCAGGGGCCGAGCGGCACCGGGACCGGGCAGGCGAGCCGGAGCACATCGATGGCCCGGTCGAGGTCGTCCGGCCGGGCCGCCTGGTCCGTCCACTCGCCGTTGACGCCGTCCTCGTGGCGCGCGTGCAGCAGCAGGCCGAGCCGGCCGGCCGCCGTCAACCGTTCCGGTGCGGCCGGGTCGAGCAGGCCCACGGCGAGCGTCAACAGGGCGACGGCGTCGGCCCGTTCGGCGAGGACGGCGCGGCGGACGCCCTCGTCCTCGGCGAAGTCCGGGCGCTCGACGGCCCGCCAGTAGCGGACGGAGAGGGTGAGGCCGACCAGGAACCGGGCCTCCGCCATCACCTCCGGCGGCACGGCCGGACCGGCGCCCTCCAGCTGTTCGCGCGCGGAGGCGAAGGCCGTCAGCGCGCCGGAGAGCAGGATGGCGCAGCGGCGCGGGTCGGTCTCGGCGTCGTGTTCGTCCAGTAGGGCCCGCCCCCGCGCGACCAGCGCCCCGGCCTCGTCCAGCACCGTCACCGGCGTTCCTCCCCCAGTCGCGCGTCTCGCCGCCACCCCGCAGACAACCGCACCGCCCGCCCCGGGTCAACCGGCCGCCGCGCCGTTCCCCCTGCGGTCCGCCGTCGAACTCCCGTCGTCCGCCCGGCGGTCGGGGGTGCGTCCACGGCGGCTAGACGTCGAAGGACTCCAGGCGGACCAGCGCCGTCTCGTGGTCGTACGTGACCTCCAGCTTGATGTCGAACGCCTGGCCGCGCGGCGGCTGTCCCTCGCCCTCGTTGACGAAGCACAGGTCGACCTTGCAGGGGATGGCCACGGGCGTCCCGTCCACGATCAGGTGCTCGTCCTGCCGGACGCGTGGGAAGGCGCGGAGCAGCAGCGCGGCGGCGTCGGCGCGCGGGACGCGGAAGGTGGCCGCGTAGAAGGTGTCGTGCAGGCCGGGGTGGGACACGCAGTGCCGGTCGGTGGCCTCGGCGGGCATCGTCGCGCCCGAGAAGCGCATGACCTCGGCGCAGTCGACCTTGACCGGCTCCAGCGGGTCCCAGGTGGCGAAGGCGTAGCCGACGCACCCCACGCCCGCCAGTGGGGCCGCCACCAGGGCGGTGATCACCGTCGGCTTGACCCACCGCCGGCGGGTCCTCCCCCGTCCGGCCGTCGGCTGGTCGTTTTCGCGCATGGCAAGTACCCCCCGGATCCTCGGGCGACGGTCCGTCACCCTCCGCTGGCCGTCATCCTGCCAGTACATTTGAACGCGTTCAACTTCGATCCGATGGGGGTGGGGAGGAAGGGGAGGCGGAGTAGGAAGTCGGCCGGGCCGACTTTCCACTCCGCCGGACTGGCAAGCTTGGGCGGTCCGGGTGGCGCATGGGCGCCCCCGGCCGAAAGGGGTCCGTTGTGGGGAGCACTGGAACACCGTCGGGCCTCGGCCACGTGCCGCCGCCGTTCGACCCGGAGCTGCGGGCCGCGCTGACGGCGCTGGGGTCGACGGTGCGGGGGCAGGTCACGCCGGAGAACCTCGCGCAGTGGCAGCAGCAGGACGCCGCCACCCGTCCCCGGCCGAGCATCGAGGAGCTGGCCGCCGACGGCCGGTTCGAGGTGGCCGAACTGCGCGCGCCGGTGGCCTGGGACGGCACCGAGGTGACGCTGGTGAGCGCGCGCCCGGCCGGGGCGACCGGGCCGCTGCCGCTCCTCTACTACCTGCACGGCGGCGGGCTGATCACCGGCAACGCGTACTCCGTACTCCCCCGCGTGCTGGCCGAGTCGGCCGTGCCACTGGGGCTCGCGGTGGTCTCCGTCGAGTACCGGCTGGCGCCGGGCGCCCCGTACCCGGCGGCCGTGGAGGACTGCTACGCGGGCCTCGTCCGGGTGGCGGAGCTCGCGGACGAGCTGGGCCTGGACGCCGGTCGGATCGTCCTCGGCGGCAAGAGCGCGGGTGCCGGACTCGCCGCCGCCGTGGCCCTGTTGACCCGCGACCGGGGCGGCCCGGCGCCGATCGGCCAACTGCTGCTGAGCCCGATGCTCGACGACCGCAACGACTCCGCCTCCGCCCACCAGTTGGCCGGGCACGACACCTGGGACCGCACCTCCAACGCGACCGCCTGGCAGGCCCTGCTCGGCGACCGCCGCGGCGGCCCCGACGTGCCCGCGTACGCGGCACCCGCCCGCGCCACCGACCTCAGCGGGCTGCCGCCCGCCTACATCGAGGTCGGCTCGGCCGAGACCTTCCGGGACGAGGCCGTGGCCTACGCCGACGCCATCTGGCGCGCGGGCGGCGCGGCCGAACTCCACGTGTGGCCCGGCGCGTTCCACGGCTTCGACACCTTCGCCCCGCAGGCGGCCCTCAGCCGCGACGCCCGCGGCGCACGGACCCGCTGGCTCCGGCGGCTGCTCGGCGGCTGAAAGCGCGGGATCGGAGGAGGAGTCGACGGTGCAGAGCCGGGCCCCGGCGGCTCCTCGGCGGCCGAAGGCGCGGCACCGAAGGGGAGTCGACAGCGCCGGACCAGGCCCCGCCGGCTCCTCGATGACCGAAGGCAGGACACCGAGACGCAATCGACAGCGTCCGGCCGGGCCCCGGAGGGCGGGCCGGGGCGTGCGCGCCGCCCGACGGAGGGGGGGCTTCCTCGGCGCGGGGCAGCCTCCGGCCGCACCCTCGGCAGGCACGCCCTACGACGGCCGGGAGAACCGTCCCGGCGCGGCCCCGGCCCCGTGCCGGCGGGCGCACTGCCCGTCGGCGCGGGATCCACCGAAGGCGCGGCAACCGGCCGGAGGCGCAGCGAACAGCCTGCCCTACCGGTCCCCCGCCAGGGCCTCGACCAGCTGCGGCAGGGCGCCGGCGGCGACCGCGAGGGCCAGGTGGTCGTGGAAGTCCCGGCTGTGGACGATGAGGCCGTCGCGGACGCGCAGGACCTGGATGTTGGCGGCCTCGAAGGTCCGCCCGGTGCCCCGGTGGCGGGCCAGGTAGTCCCACTCGGCGACGACCACCTCCGGGTCGTCCGTCTCGCGGACCACCACGTTGCGGGCGGTCAGCTCCAGCGGCGAGTGTTCGGCGACGGCGGCGAACCGTTCCGCGAGCACCGTCCGCCCTGCCAGCCGGCGCGGGCCGACCGGCTCGAAGACCGACTCCACCACCGCGTCCTCGGCGTAGAGGCCGGCGAGTTCGGCGAACCGCCCCGCGGTGATGCCGTCGAGGAGCGCGTGGAAGACCGCACGCGGCGACCGTGGTGTTCCGGACATGATCAACCCCCAGCAGATTGCGCCGCTAGAATCGGACCAGCGACTCCGTTTCGACGATACGGACTGACCACTCCGGTTGTCCAGCGGAATCCGCCACCCCAGCCACGACCCCGCCCCGACCCACGCGAAGCACCAAGAGCCCAGGGAGACAGCGAAGATGACCGCCCCTCAGGACCGCCCGCTGCGGGCGGACGCGGCCCGCAACCGGGCCAAGCTGCTGGACACCGCCACCGAGGTGTTCACCACCCGGGGCGTCGGCGTGCCGACCGAGGAGATCGCCCGCGCCGCCGGCGTCGGCGTCGGCACGCTGTTCCGGCACTTCCCGACCAAGGAGGCGCTGCTGGAGGCGGTGCTGGTCCGCCGGCTGGACACGATCGCCGCCGACACCGCCCGGCTGGCCGCCGAGGCCGAACCGGCCGAGGCCTTCTTCGGCTGCTTCCGCCTGATCGTCGAACGGTCCGCGGGCAAGAACGAGTTCGCCCAGGCCCTCGCCGCCGCGGGCGTCGACGTCCACTCCTCGCTGCGCGCGCCCAGCACCGAGATCCGCGAGCGGCTCGCCGGACTCCTGGACCGCGCCCAGGGTTCCGGGGCCGTCCGCCCGGACCTGGCCCTCCCCGAACTGCTCGCCCTGCTGGTCGGCGCCACCGCCACCCTGGAACAGCTCGGCCCGGACCCCGCCGCCCGCGCCCGCGTCCTCGAAGTGATCTTCGCCGGCCTGCGGTCGGGCCGCTGACGACACAGCCGCCCGCAGGCCCCAACACCCAGTGACGACACGGAATTCCCTCTCTTGCTTCACCCATTGGTCTAGTCCAAACTGATCGTCGGTCAAAGCCTCTGCGGGTCATCGGATGAGGGGGACGCGATGTCAGAGTGGACGTCGGCCGCGGAGCTTCCCCCCGGAGGTCCGGCAGGCGGGCCGGTCCCGTTCGGCCCACGGCTCCAGTCCTTCCGCAGACGCGCCGGACTGAGCCAGGAGGTGGCCGCCCTCCGGGCCGGGATCAGCACCCGGGCGCTGCGCGACATCGAACGCGGCCGGGTCCGCCGCCCCCAGATCCGCACCCTCCACCGCCTCGCCCAGGCACTGGAGTTGACCCCCGGCGAGCTCACCGAGCTGCTGGCCGCCGCGCGCGCCGGATCGCCGCGCGGCGCCGGCCGGCCCCGCCTGCTGATCCTCGGACCGCTCTCCCTCCAGCGCGGCCAGACCCCCGTCCCGCTCACCAGCCCGATGCTGCGTCGTCTGCTGGGCCTGCTGGCGCTCAAACACCCCGAGCCGTCCACCCAGCAGGAGATCACCGACACCCTCTGGCCGTCCGGGCCGCCCAGTTCGCACCAGAGCCTGGTGCACACCTACGTCAGCCAGGTGCGCCAACTGCTGGAGCCGGGCGGCCCGCCGACCGGCCCGCCGCTGACCGTCGTCCGCACGCCCACCGGCTACCTGCTGGAGGCGGCCCGGCAGCAGATCGACCTCGGCCACTTCGACGAGCTGCTCGCCCACGCGACCCGGGTGCACCGCGCGCCCGACCCGGGGGCCGCGTACGAGCCGCTGACCCAGGCCCTGCGCTGGTGGCGCGGTCCGGTACTGGCGGACGCCGACCCGGTGCTGCGCCAGCACCCGGCCGCGGTGGCGGCCAACGAGCGCCGGGTCAAGGCGGTCCTGCTGCACGCCGACACGGCGCTGCAACTGCGCCGGCCCGAGGAGGCCGTCCCGGTGCTGTGGGACATGGTGAACACCGAACCCCTGCACGAGGGCCTGCACGCCCGGCTGATCCTCAGCCTGGCCAGCTGCGGCGAACAGGCCGCCGCGCTCAAGGTGTTCGGCCGGCTGCGCGACCGGCTGGACGAGGAGCTGGGCATCGCGCCGAGCGCGGAGGTCCGGGAGGCCCACCTGCGGGTGCTGCGCCAGCAACTGCCGCTCGCCCAGCGCCCCTACCGGCCCGGGCCGGCCGACCGCACGACGCTCACCGGCCCGCTGACGGCGCCGCTCAGCGGCCCGCTCAGCAGTCCGCTCACCAACCCGCTCACCCATCCGCTCAACGGTTCACTCACCGGCCCGCTCACCAGCGTCCCCCTCACCGGCCCGGCCCCCGCCCAGCTGCCCGCCCGGACCGGTTCGCACGTCGGCCGGCGCCGCCAGCTCCGGGAGCTCGACGCCCTCGTCTCCCCCGACCCGGCCCAGCGCTCGCACGTGGTGGCGGTGGTCGGCCCGCCCGGCGTCGGCAAGACCGCCCTGGCCACCCACTGGGCGCACGCCCGCCGCGAACACTTCGAGAACGGGCAGCTCTTCGTCGACCTGCGCGGCCACTCGCCGCTGCCGACGCTGCGCCCCGGCGACGTGCTGGCGCAGTTCCTGCGCGCCCTCGGCACGCCGCCCGACCAGCTGCCCGCCGACGAGGACGAGGCCGCGGCGCTCTACCGCACACTGCTCGCCGACCGGCAGATGCTGATCGTGCTGGACAACGCGCGCGACGCCGAGCAGGTCCGGCCGCTCATCCCGGGCGCCCAGGGCTGCGCGGTGGTGATCACCAGCCGCAGCCAGCTCGCCGGGCTGGTCGCCAGTGACGGCGCCCGCCAGCTCGGCCTGGACGTGCTCGAACCGGACGAGGCCCGCCAGCTGCTGGCCGGCATCATCGGCGAGCGCCGGGTCGCCGCCGAGGAGGAGGCGGCCCGCCGGCTCGTACGGGTCTGCGGCGGCCTGCCGCTGGCCCTGCGGATCGCCGGGGCCAACCTGCTGGCCCGGCACCTCGGCGTCGCCGACTACTGCGCCGAGCTGGCCGGGGACGACATGCTCGACCGGCTGCACGTCGAGGGCGACCGGCGCTCGACGGTGCGGACCGCCTTCGACCTCTCCTACCGCGCGCTCCCAGCCGCCGCCCAGCGGATGTTCCGGCTGCTCAGCCTGATGCCCGGCCCCGACCTCACGGTGTCCGGCGCCGCCGCGCTGGCGGACTCGACCTCGGCCGAAGCGGCCGGACTGCTGGTGAGCCTGACCGACACCCACCTGGTGCAGGAACGGGCGGCCGGCCGGTTCGGGCTGCACGACCTGCTGCGCTCCTACGCCCGTGAGCTGGTCAGCCGGGAGGAGGCGTACGCCGCCCGGCAGCGGCTCTTCGACTGGTACCTCTACCACACCGACGCGGCCGCCCGGCTGCTCTACCCGGCCGGCCCGGCCGACCCGGACCAGGCCCCGGAGGCGGGCGACGGGACCGGCGACGGGACGGCGGCGCTCTCGGCCGCGCTGATCTTCTCGGACCACGGCCAGGCCGCCGAGTGGCTGGACAGCGAGCGGGAGAACCTGGCCGGCGCCGTCCTGCAGGCCTCCGGCGCCGGGTTCACCACCCTCGCCTGGCGGCTGGCCGAGCGCCTGCACGGCTACCTCTCGGTGCGGCGCTACACCGGCGACTGCCTGAAGGTCGCGACCGCCAGCCTGTTCGCCGCCGTCGCCGACGGCGAGCTGCGGGCGCAGGCCGCCGCCCAGCTGCGGCGCGCCGAGTGCCACTGGGTGCTGACCAACAACGCGCAGGCCCTGGAGCTGTTCGGCAACGCGCTGGAGCTCGCGCGGCAGGCCGACTGGACGGACGGGCAGGCGCTGGCGCTGCGCCGGATCGGCGCCGCGCACCAGGAGAACGGCGCCATCGGGCCCGCCTACCGCCACCTCGCCCGGGCCCGCGAACTCGCCCGGCCGGACCACGGGGCGGGCACCGCCGACGAGGTCACCAACCTGGGACTGGTCTGCTGGAAGCTCGGTCGGCTGCACGAGGCGGCCGCGCACTTCGAGCACGCGGCCCGGCTCTTCCACGGCCTCGACTCGGCCGGCGGGGAGGCGATCTCGCACACCAACCTGGGGATCGCCTACCGCGCGCTGGGCCGCCCCCGGGACGCGATCCGGGTGCTCGGCGAGACCCTGCCGGTCCATCTGCGGCACGGCAACCGGCTCAGCGAGACGGTGGCGCTGAGCTGCCTCTCCGGCGCGTACACCGACCTGGGCGACCACTCCACCGGACGGCTGCTGGCGCACACGGCGCTCACCGCTGCCCAGGCGCTGCGCAACCGCCGGCTGGAGGCCAACGCCCTGTTCGCGCTGGGCGCCGCGCAGGAGCGCGCGCACGAGCTGACCGGCGCCGCCGACAGCTTCCGGGAGGCGCTGCACCTCGCCGAGATCGTGAACGACCGCTTCCCGCAGGTCTCCGCGCTCGTCGGCCTCGCCACCGTCCAGGCCTGTCTGGACCCGCAGGCCGCGCTGCGCACGGCGGAGCGCGCCGTCGAGCTCTCCCGGGAGGCGGAGTTCCGGATGCTCGAAGGCTGCGCGCTCAACGCACTGGCCCGGGTGCGGGTGCGGCTGGGCGAGTCGCGGGCCGCCCTGGAGATCGGGCGCGACGCGCTCGCCCTGCACCGCGAGACCGGGCACCGGCCGGGCGAGGCGCGCAGCCAACTGGCGCTCGGGCACGCGCAGTCGGCGCTCGGTGTACGGGGGGAGGCGTTCGAGCACTGGCGCGAGGTGCTGCGGCTGTCGCGGGCGATGGGCGGGGTCCGGATCAGCTGAACCCCGGCCCGGCGGAGGACTGTCGGGCGGAACCGGGCGGCGCGGTGATCCGGCGGCCGTCCGCGCGGTGATCCGGCGGCCGTCCGCGCGGTGATCCGGCGGCCGTCCGGGCGGTGATCCGGCGGAAGAACAACTGCTCCGGCAGTTGTGCCAGTTCTGCCGGTTCCCGCCCGCCGTTCGGCGGCCGTCGGCGGCGGTCCGGCGCAGCCGCAGGTCAGCACGGGCGCGGCCGGCCGGGAGCGGCCCGCCGGGGGCCCGCCGTCCTGTGGTCCGGCTGTAGGAGCCCGACCAGGCGGGCTTCGTACGGTGATCACACCACCACGCTGGCCCCTGTCAGGCCACGGTCACACCGACATCATCCGGCGCGATCAGAATGAGGTGACGATGGAACTCGCGGCCCAGACCCTACAGCAGGACGCCCGACGAACCGGCGAGCTGGACGAGTTCGTGGTCGCGTTCTACGAACGCACCCTCGGGCGCGTCGACTTCAGCCCGTCCGGGATCGCCGAGGAGCTGGGCATCCCCGCCGGGCACGCCGAGCACGCGGTCGCCGTGCTGCGCGACCTGCGCCTGGTCAAACCGGCCGAGGGCGGTGCCCCGGACCGGCTGGTCGCGGTCAGTCCGGAGGCCGCCCAGATGGAGCTGCTGGTCCCGCTGGAACGGCAGATCCTCGACAGCCGGCACCGACTCGCCGGGCTCAAGGGGCAGTTGAGCTCCTTCGTGACGGCCTTCGAGAAACAGGCCCGGACCCGGACCGAGTCGGTGGTGATCACCGACGACCGGGAGGAGATCAGACTGCGGCTGCTCGCGGCCGCGCAGAGCTGCACCGGCGAGGTCCTGGTGATGCAGCCCTGCGTCGCCCAGGAGACCCACGAGCTGCGGCTGGCCCGCCCGTTGGTGCTGGAGGCGCTGCGCCGGGGCGCCCGGGGGCGGATCCTCTACCCGCACACCGCCCGCGGCGACTCCGACACCCGCGCGCACATCGGCGAACTCCTGCCCGCCGGCGGGCAGGTGCGCACCACCAAGGAGGTCCGGGACCGCTTCCTGGTCTTCGACCGCCGGACGGCCTTCATCCCGGCCGGCGAGGACGAGGAGGCGATCGCCGTCGTCTACGAGGGCGCGGTCGCGGCCTTCCTGGCCGGACTGCACGCCCGGGTCTGGGAGTCCGCCTTCGACTTCGACTCCGGCGCGGCCGGTTACGCCGGGACGCTGGAGGACCTCAAGACCACCCTGCTCGACCTGCTGGCCTCCGGGGCCAAGGACGAGGTGATCGCGCGCCGGGTGGGCATGTCCGACCGGACGTTCCGCCGGCACGTGGCCACGATCATGCAGGAGCTTTCCGCCACCAGCCGTTTCCAGGCCGGCGTACTGGCCGCCCGGACCGGACTGGTCGACCCCGATCTGAGGAGTGCCGCATGAGCCGCTACGACCAGCTCGCGTACACCCCGGCGGTGCGCCGGGTCCAGGAGGAGATGGGCAGCGCCACGGCCGCCGGCCGCCGGCTGCGCGAGCCCGCGGACCGGGCCGAGCCGCTGACCGAGTCCGAGGCGGAGTTCGTCCGCGGCCTCGACGGCTTCCTGTTCGCCAGCGTGGGCGAGACGGGCTGGCCGTACATCCAGTTCCGGGGCGGCCCGAAGGGGTTCGTCCACGTCCTCGACGAGCACACCCTCGGCTACCTGGACGTCCGGGGCAACCGGCAGTACATCACCACCGGCAACGTCCGCGCCGACGACCGGGTCGCGCTGTTCTTCCTGGACCACGGCCGGCAGGCCCGGCTCAAGGTGTTCGGCCACGCCACCGCCGTCCCGGCGCACAAGGACCCCGCGCTCGCCGAACTCCTGGACTCGCCGCGCAGCGAGGGCACGGTCGAGCAGATCGTCACCGTCCGGGTGGAGGCCTTCGCCTGGAACTGCCGCAACCACATCACCCCGCGGTTCAGCGAGAGCGAACTCGCCGACGCCCTCGCCCCGGTCCGCGCCCGGCTGGCCCTGCTGGAGGAGGAGAACGCCGCACTGCGCGCGGAACTCGCCGCCGCCCGGCCGCCCGCCGATTCCGGCCGCCCCACCCACTGACCGAATTCGGCAGCCGGTTTCGGGCGTTGAGGGAACCGTTCGGGAATCCCTACGCTGGAATCAGCAAAGAGCCCCCGAAGCGAACGGAGGCATCGCGCGATGGTCAGCGATGTGATCGACCGAAACGACCGGTTCCGGGGAATCCTGGACCGCCTCGCCACGAAGTCGATCGACGACTACTACAACCCCTACCGGCTGTTCGAGTGGCCGGACCGACTGCCCGAGGACATGTGGTGGATGAGCCCCGAGCTCACCACCACATACGGGACGGAATGGGCCGAGAGACTCACTCCGCAACAGCTCCACCGGCTTTCCAAGCACGAGAGCGTCAATTTCTACAGCCTCAATGTGCACGGCATCCGGGAACTCCTCATCGAGGTGGTCGACCGGATCCACACCGCCGGTTTCGAAACGCCGTCGGAGTTCTTCCACCATTTCATCGGCGAGGAGAACGAGCACATGTGGTTCTTCGCCGAATTCTGCCTCCGCTACGGCGGGAAGATCTACCGGCAGCCGGCCGGCGCGGAGACCTCCGGCCCCGCCCGCTCGACCGCCTCCGGTTCCGCGACCAAGATCCAGAGCCTGCTGGTGTTCGCCCGGATCCTGATCTTCGAGGAGCTGGTCGACCACTTCAACTCCGCGATGGCCGAGGACGAGCGGCTGCACGAGACGATCCGCGGCATCAACCGGATCCACCACCAGGACGAGTCCCGGCACATCGCCTTCGGCCGCGAACTGGTCGACCTGCTCCACCAGGACCTGAAGCAGACCGCCACCGAGCAGGAACTCGCCGACGTCTCCGCCTACCTGCGCCGCTACCTCACCCACAGCTTCGACTCGCTCTACCACCCCCAGGTCTACCGGGACGCCGGCCTGGAGCACCCGCACGAGGTGCGCCGCGCCCTGCTGGAGTCCCCGGCCCGGGCCGCGGCCGAACAGCGCACCTTCCGCAAGACCGTCAAGTACCTGGAGAAGACGGGACTCGTCCGGTGAACCGGCTGACCGGCAGCGACGGCGCCCCCGCGCTGGCCATCCTCGGGCCGCCGGCCACCCGGCTCGTCCGCGAGCTCGACCGGGTCTTCACCGACTGGGGCCGGGCGGCCGGGGCCGAGGAGATCAGCGCCCCGCCGCTCTTCCCGGTGACCGACCTGGAGAAGTTCGACGTCTACACCAACTTCCCCCACCTCGCCTGGGTGGCCGGCTCGCTCGACCTGACGGACGATCAGTTCAAGCCGGTGGACGGCAGGTTCGGCCCGGGCGCGGTGACCGAGGCGCGGTACGGCCTGCCGCACGCCACCTGCTACGGCGCGTACCTGTACCACGAGGGCGACGAGGTCGCCGACGACACCCTGGTCACCCTGGTCAACCGCTGCTTCCGCAACGAGGACCACTACGGCGGGCTGCGCCGCCTCGCCAGCTTCCAGATGCGCGAGATCGTCGCGCTCGGCAGCTTCGAGCACACCCAGCAGGTCCTGGCCCGCTTCACCGAGCGGATCCCGGCCTTCGCCGCCGCGCTCGGGGTCGACCTCGGCAAGGCCCCGGCCGGCGACCCGTTCTTCCGCAACGACGACGGCCGCGCGCTGATGCAGAAGCTCAGCCCGGTCAAGTACGAGTTCCAGTACGGCGACCTGGCGATCGCCTCGGTCAACACCCACCGCAACTTCTTCGGCGAACGGTGCGGCATCCGGCTGGCGTCCGGCGAGCACGCCTACACCTCCTGCGTGGCCTTCGGGCTGGAACGCTGGCTCGCCGTCCTCACCGAGCACTTCGCGGCGGACCTCGACGCCGCGCTGGCCGCCGTCCGCGCCGCCGCCGACCCGTCGTGACACGAGTCGCCACGACCCCGCCGCCCGCGCCCCGCCCCCGGATCGGCGTCGACCTCGTGCCGCTCGCCCGGGTCCGCGAGCTGCTGGACCCGGCCGGCGGGCCGCTGCTCGGCCGCTTCCTGTCGGCCGAGGAACTGACCGCCTCCCGGACCCCCGACGGCGCCCCCGACCAGGCCGGGATCGCCGGCCGGCTGGCCGCCAAGGAGGCCGTCTTCAAGCTCCTCGGCGCCGTCGGACGCCCGGTCCCCTGGCAGGGCATCGAGGTGCTGCGCGGTCCCGGCGGCCGGCCCGGGATCCGGCTCTCCGGCGGGGCCGCCGAGCTGGCCCGCACCGCCGGGCTCGGCCCGATCGACGTCAGCATCAGCCACGACGGCGGCTTCGCGATCGCCGTCGCGGCCGCCACCGCCGGCACTTCGACCGATCACCAACCCTGAAGGGAAAGCCATGAGTTCCGCAGCTGCCGCCGCCATCGACAAGGTCCGGGACTGGGTCCTCGGCCGTCACCCCGAGCGCACCGAGCTCGCCGCCGACGTCGACCTCATCGAGAGCCGGCTCGTCGACTCGCTCTCCTTCGTCGAACTGGTCTACACCATCGAGGACGCCGCCGGCATCGAGGTCGACTTCGACGCCATCGACATCGAGGACTTCCGGACCCTCGCGAGCATCGAGAAGGCGTTCTTCGCCTGATCCTGAGGAGGGATCTTCACCATGGATGCAGTCTCGTACACCGCCCAGTGGATGGCCGCCGCCCGCGCCCAGGAGTCCGAGCGCGAGGACGCGCTGTTCGTCGACCCGCTGGCCGAGGCCCTGGCCGCGCCCCGGGGCTTCGAGCTGATCGAGCGCTACGCCGGCGGCGGCCTGCTGCCGTTCATCTCCATCCGGACCCGCTACCTGGACGACGCCATCCGGGACGTCCTCGCCGACACCGGGATCCAGCAGGTGGTGCTGATCGCGGCGGGCATGGACACCCGCGCCTTCCGGCTCGACTGGCCGGACGGCACCGAGGTCTACGAGGTCGACCACGCCCTGCTGATCGCCGAGAAGCGCCGCCGGCTCGACGCCCTCGGGGCCGAGCCGCGGGTCGACCGGCGCGAGGTCTCCGCCGACCTCACCCAGGACTGGTTCCCCGCCCTGGAGGCCGCCGGCTTCGACCGCACCCGCCCCACCCTGTGGGTCGCCGAGGCGCTGACCTTCTTCCTCACCGAGGAGCAGGCCGCCGGACTGCTGCGCAAGCTCGCCTCCGCCTCGGCCCCCGGCAGCCACCTGGCCTTCGACATCCTCGGCCGCGCCCTGCTCCGCAGCCCGTTCTCCAAGCCCTTCCTGGACACCCTGGCCGCCGACGGCACGCCGTGGATCTTCGGCTCCGACGAGCCCGAGGAGTTCCTGACCGCCAACGGCTGGAAGACCACCGACCTGCGCGAGCCCGGCCAGCCCGGCGCCGGCGAGGGCCGCTGGCCGTACCAGGTGCAGCCGCGCAACCGCCGGGGCGCCAACCGGCTGTGGCTGATCCGCGCCGAGATCGCCACGGCCTGATGAGCCCGACGAGCCCCACGACTCACCGACGCCCACCGCATCCGACTCCGGAGCGCCGGGTCACGCTGGAGCGGATCGAGTCGTACCTGCCCGAACGCAGCGTGCGGATCGAGGAGTTGGGCGAGCGGCTGGGCCTGCGCCGCGCGGAACTCGGCGTGTTCCGCAAGTTCTACGGCCTGGACACGCTCCGCTTCGACCCCGAACTCCCGCTGCTCGACCTGCTGCGGCCCGCCGCCCGCGGCGCGCTGGCCGCCCTGCCGACCGGCCGCCGGGTCGGCTACCTGGCCTACGCCCACGTCACCCAGGCGGTGGCGCCCGCCCACGTGGACATCGCCCAGGCGGTCACCGAGGACCTCGGCCTCACCGGCGCGGAGGCCTTCGGGCTCAGCCACCAGGCCTGCGTCAGCAGCCTGGGCGCCATCGAGGTGCTCGGCGAACTGCTCCGCGCGGAGGGCGGCGAGGACGGTGAGGGCGGCTACGCCCTGATGGTCACCGGCGAGCAGGCGTACTCGCCGATCGTCCAGCACGTCCCCAACACCTCGATCATGGCCGACGCCGCGGCGTCCTGCCTGATCACCCTGGACGGCGAGGGCGACGTGGTCCGCTCCTTCGCCGTCCGGACCCTGGGCGAGTACGCCCAGTGGCTGGAGCTGACCGCCGAGCAGAACACCGAGTTCGGCGAGCAGTACGGCAGCCGGATCGCCGAGGTCATCCACCAGGCCTGCGCGGAGGCCGGGTTGACCTTCGACGAGATCGACCTGGTGATCCCGCACAACGTCAACAAGCTGGCCTGGCGGCAGACCATCAAGGAACTGGAGGTGGCTCCGGAGAAGGTGTTCCTGGACAACGTCCCGCGCTACAGCCACACCTTCGCCTCCGACGTGTTCGTCAACTACACCACCCTGCGGGACGCCGGCCGCCTGGTGGACGGCGCGCACTACCTGCTGGTCTCGGTCGGCCTGGGCGCCACCTTCGGCGCGATGGTGATCACCCACCGGGCGGCGGGTGGTTCCCGATGAGCCGTCAGGAGGTGCTGCTCACCATCGAGAAGGCGCTCGGCGAGGTCCTGGAGCGGCCGGTCACCGGACTCACCGAGGACACCGCGCTCTTCGACGAGCTCCACCTCAACTCCCTCGCCGTCCTGGGGCTGTTGATGACCGTCGAGGAGAGCACCGGGATCGCGATCGACCCGGAGCAGCTCGACATCGACCACCTGCGGACGGTGCGGTCCTTCGCCGACTACGTCGAGGCCGCGCTCCGGGAAGGAGAGGCGTCATGACCGGGCTCGCCGTCCGGGCCGCCGCGGCGGTGCGCTCGCCGCAGGGCCGGGGACCGGGTGACACCCCGGCCGCGCTCGACTACTTCCGCGACCTGCTCACCCCGTTCGGGGAGAAGCCGGACGAGGAGTTGCTGGGCGGCGGCGCGCACGTCCACCACCGGGACCTGGTGGACCTGCTCGTCTCCGACCAGGGGGTCAACCGGAGCAGGCCCGAGTTGCTGATCGTCACCCACGCCCTGCCGGACGTGGTGCCGTTCACCGCCGTCGCGCCGTACCTGACGGAGCGGCTCGGCGGCCGGGCGACCAACTTCGCGATCGGCCAGCAGGGCCTGGCGGCGCCGTTCACCGCGCTGCGGATCGCCGCGGCGTACCACCGGTCGGGGCGGGCGGCGGAGGTGGTGCTGGCGGTGCTGGAGCAGACCACCCTGCCGACGGCCTTCCCGCTGTCCCCGGCGGTTCCACTGGTCGACTCGGCGGCGGCGCTGGTCCTCGGCGCCGCCGCCGGGCCGGCCGGCGGGGCCGGCTTGCGGCTCGGCGGGGTCCACTCGGGCTCCTCGGCGGCCGCCGCCCTGGAATCGGCCGTCCCGGGCCCGGCCGGCCTCGACGCGGACGGCACGCTGCTGGTGCTCGGCCCCTGGGTCGACGAGGACCTCCCGGCGCACGGCGCGCTGCACCGGGCGGCCCCCGGCAGCTACTGCACCAGCCTCTGGCTGGAGCTGGCCGAGCACTGGCAGGAGTGGCAGCGCTCCTACCGCCGGATCGTGCTCTGCGACACCGACCCACGCTCCGGCCGCAGCCATGTGGCGACCTTCGCCCACGACACCCACCAGCAGGGATGACTCCCCGGGCCGGACGCCGCACCGCGTCCGGCCCGGCCCCGTGCCCGACGCCGAACCCGACCCGTTCCCGAACCCGACCCGTTCCCGAACCCGACCAGGCACCCGAAAGGAAGGCCGGCCCACCATGACCACGGCCGACGAGCAGACCATCACCCTGGACTCCGCCCGAGCCGGCACCGGCCCGGCCACCTGGGGCCAGCGGGCGATCTGGGGCGTCGTCACCCGGCTGGGCGACGACGCCCCCCGCTACAACCTGCCGACCGACCTCCCGCTCACCCCGCCCCGCCCCGTCCCCGACGTCCTGGCGGACCTGACCGAGCTGTTCCGGCTGCACGACAGCCTGCACACCCGGCTGCTCCCGGACGACGAGGTCGAACTGCGGCAGGTCGTCGACGGCAGCGGCCGACTCCCCGTGACCGTCCGGGAGTCCACCCCCGCCGAGGCCCCCGCGGTCGGCGCCGCCCTGCTCCGGGAGCTGGCCGGACGCTCCTTCGACACCGCGCGGGAGTGGCCCCTGCGGGTCGGCCTGGTGGTGTCCGAGGGCGCCGTCCACCGCCTGATCCTGGCCGCCGCCCACACCGGGATGGACTACTGGGGGCTGGGCCGGCTGCTCCGCGACCTGGCCGCGATCC
Organism: Kitasatospora sp. NPDC093806; assembly: GCF_040683335.1. Taxonomy (NCBI): domain Bacteria; kingdom Bacillati; phylum Actinomycetota; class Actinomycetes; order Kitasatosporales; family Streptomycetaceae; genus Kitasatospora; species Kitasatospora sp. NPDC093806. The sequence goes on along the minus strand of NZ_JBFBDO010000100.1, from coordinate 7,359 downwards.
GCTCCGGCGAGTCCGCCGAGTCGCTGCGCGCGGCCCGCCCCGCCGTCCAGCCGCTGGAGGCCGCCGGGATCCAGGCCTCGCCGCTCGGCCGCCGCCGGGACGAGGCCGCCCGGCGCTACTGGCTCGACCAGCTGGCGGCCGGCCCCCGGCGGATCTTCCGCACCCCCGCCGCCCCCGAACTCGCCGACGACCCGGACCGGTTGTTCCCCAACGCGCTGCTGCGCTCGCCCGCGCTCGCCGTCGCGGTCGAACGGGTCGCGGCCGAACTGGAGGTCAGCGACGCCGCGTTGCTGCTCGGCGCCGCCGCCCACCAGCTGGCCCTGCTGTCCGGCAGCAGCGAGGTGCTGTTCCAGGTGGTGGTGGGCAACCGCTTCCAGCCGGCCACCGCCGCGTCGGTCAGCACGGTCGCGCAGGAGGCCCTGTTCCGACTCACCGACGCCGACCGGGACTTCGGGGACGCGGTACGCCGGGCCCGCTCCGTCGCCCTCACCGCGTTCCGGCACGCCGCCTATGACAAGTGGGCGCTGGACCGCGAGGTGGCGCGGCTGGTCGAGAAGGGCGAGGCCGCCGACCACTCGCACTGGTGGAACGACACCCGCGACCCGGCCGCCGGCCCGTTCGACACCGTCGAGCGGCCGCGCGCGGCGCTCAGCGAGCTGATCGGCCGCACCACGCTCAGCTGGCCGACCGACTTCCCGGCCCGGACGAACGTCTCGCTGGCGGTCGACGTGCTGACCTCCCCCGGCGCCCTGGACCTCGCCATGACCGCCGACCCGGCCGTGCTCTCCCGCGCGGACATGGAGCGGTTCCTGCGCGGGGTCGAGCGGCTGATCGTGGCCGAGGCGATCGCCCTGGGGGACCAATGAGCGAGCGAGCGCCGTCGCGGTTCGCGGGAGTCGCCTGGACGGGCGAGGGCTACCAGGTCGAGGTCCTGGACGGCGCGGGCCACCGGGTCGTCGGACCGAGCGGCTGGGCGGCCGGGCGGGTCCCCGAACTCATCGCCTGGCTGCGTGAGTTGAGTGGCGGGCAGGGCCTGGCCGTGGTCCTGGACAGCACCAACGGCCTGCTGGACGGTCCGCTGACCGCCGCCGGCCTGGACGTCTACCGGGCCGACCCCTGGCTGCTGCCGCCCCGGCCCCGGTTCGGCTCCGTCCCCGCCGAACGGCTCGCCCGGACCCCGCTCGGCTCGCTGGCCCGGGTGACCGCCGAGGGCGGCAGCCTGACCGGCCGCGCCGAGGAGTACCACGAGGCCGTCCGCCGCGGCGCGCCGATCCAGGCCGCGATGACGGCCGCCGGGCGCTGCTTCGAGCACGGCCCGCGGGACACCCCGAAGGTCGCGCTGACCTTCGACGACGGCCCCGACCCCGTCCACACCGGGGAGGTGCTGGCGATCCTGGCGCGGTACGGCGCCCGGGCGACGTTCTTCTGCGTCGGCCACCACGTCGCCGCGCTGCCCGACGAGGTCCGCCGGATCGCCGATGCCGGGCACGAACTGGGCAACCACTCCTGGTCGCACCCGTTCCTGCCGGACCTGACGCCCGAGCAGTTGGTCGAGCAACTGGACCGGACGACCGAGGCGGTCGCCCGGGTCACCGGCGAGGCGCCGACCCGGTTCCGGCCGCCCTACGGCGGGCTGAGCCCCGAGGTGCTGGCCACCCTGGCCGACCACCCGAGCGAGCTCACCATGTTCGACGTGGACTCCCGCGACTGGACCAGGCCCGGGCCGGAACGGATCGCCGCGAACGTGCTCGGCGGCGTCCGGCCAGGCTCGGTGGTGCTGATGCACGAGGGCGCGGGCGACCGCGGCCAGACCGTCCGGGCCCTGCCGTCGATCATCGAGGGCCTGCTCGAACGCGGCCTGGAACCGGTCACCGTCGGCGAACTGCCCGCGCCCCGACCCGACCACTGACGACCACGACTCAAGGATTGAAGGGCCATGGAAGAGCGTCTGATCGACCGCGCCGTGACGGAGCCGGCCGCGCAACCACCAGCCGGGGATCCGGCGATCTGGTCGCGGAACTTCCGCTACTACTTCACCGCCCGCAGCGCGGGCCTGCTCAGCTGGGCGATGCTGCCCGTCGCGGTCTCGGCCGGCCTGCTCGCCGGCGGCTACGGCCTGGACACCGCCGGGTACGCGATGGCCTTCCTGGTCGCCCCGTTCGCCGGCCTGGTGCTGTTCGGCGGCGTCCTCGCCGACCGGTTCACCGCCCGCCGGATGATGATCCTCGCCGACCTCGCCAACCTCACCGCCCACCTGCTGCTGGCGCTGCTGTTCATCCACGGCATCGACCACCTCTGGCAGCTCTACGCGCTGCTCGTGGTGGCCGGTACCGCCAACGCCCTCTTCCAGCCCGGCGCCTCCTCGACCGTCCCGCTGGTCTCCCGGGACGTCCAGGGCGCCAACGGCGTGCTGCGCACCTCCGAGGCGATCACCGGCCTCGGCGGCCCCGCGCTCGCCGGCGTCCTGGTCGGCTTCGGCTCCACCGGCTGGGTCATGGTCATCTCCGCCGTCGCCTACGCCACCAGCGCCGTCTGCCTGTTCGCGCTGCGCCTCGGCCGGATCCCCGCCCCGCCGGCCGGCGAGAGCCTGTGGCACAACCTGGCCGTCGGCTGGCGCGAGTTCCGCTCCCGCAGCTGGCTCTGGGGCGTCATCCTGATCTGGATGTTCTACGCCGTGCTCTCCTGGGGGCCGCAACTCTCCGTCGCCGCCGGGGTGATCGTCCCCGAGCACGGCGCGAGCGCCTTCGGCCTGATCAACGCCGCCCTCGGCGCCGGGACCATCGCGGGCGGCCTGCTCGCCATCCGCTACAAGCCCGAACGCCCGCTCGCCGCCGGAGCCGCCGCGATGCTGGCCTTCCCGCTCTACCCGCTGGGCATCGTGCTCGGCTGGCCGGTCTGGCTGCTCGCCGCCGCCCAGGTCGCGGTCGGCATCGGGATCGGCGTCTGGGGCGTCATGTGGGCGACCAGCGTCCAGACCCAGGTCCCCGGCGAGGTGCTCAACCGCGTCCACGCCTACGAGGTCGCCGGCTCCGTCGGCATGTACCCGATCGGCAGCTCGCTGGCCGGCCCCGCCGTCAACGCCTTCGGCACCGACAGCGTGCTGCTGGTCGGCGTCGTCGTCGCCTTCCTCACCGCCTCCGCCCTGCTGCTCACCCGCCCGATCCGCACCCTGCGCCGCGTCCCCGACCGCGCCTGAGCGGGCCCGCACCGGCCTGCCGCCACCACCGGCCACGCATTCTTGCCGGGCGGCAGGCCGTCAGCGCGCGGGAGGCGCCCCCGGCATGGCGAAAGCCCCACCCCGACGGGACCGGATCAGTACGGTGATCGTATGGACCAGAACGAACGCTTACTCCACGCCTCATCGTTCGGCGCGGCGGCGGTCGCGTACGCCGAACACCGCCCCGACTACGCGCGGGCCGCGGTGCGCTGGGCACTGGAGGCCGCGCCCGGCCCGCGCGTGCTCGACCTCGGCGCCGGAACCGGCAAGCTGACCGCCACGCTGCTCGCGCTGGGCGTCGAGGTCATCGCGGTCGAGCCCGACCCGGCGATGCTGACCGAGCTGCGCTCGGACCTGCCGGGCGTGCGCGCACTGTCGGGCAAGGCGGAGACGATCCCGCTGCCGGACCGCTCGGTCGACGCCGTGCTGGCCGGCAACGCCATGCACTGGTTCGACATGGCCGTCGCCGGACCGGAGATCGCCCGGGTCCTCGCGCCCGGCGGCGTGCTGGCCGGCCTGTGGAACGTCCTGGACGACGGGGTCGGCTGGGTCGCCGGACTCGCCGAGGTCAGCGGCCCCGCGGCGATCGGCCCGCGCGACACCCCGGCCAGCTGGCGTGCCGTCACCGCGGACATGCACCTCCCGAAGAGCGGCGCCCCCGCCCGGTTCGGCTCCCCGGAGCAGGCCGCGTTCGCGCACGGCCAGCTCCGCACCGCCGACTCCCTCGTCGAGACGCTGGCGACCCGCGCGGGCATGATCGTCATGCCGGACGCCGAGCGTACGGCCGCCCTCGCCCGGATCCGCACCTTCCTCGCGGACACCCCGGAGGCCGCCGACGGCGAGTTCACCCTCCCCATGCAGACCAGCGTGCTGCGCACCCGGCGGATCTGAGGCCCCGGTGACGGAGTGGGAAGTCGGACCCGCCGACTTCCCACTCCGGCGAGTGGCTCAGATCGCGCCGAACTCGGCTGCACGGACGGCATCAACGAAGGACTGCCAGGCCTGCGGGGTGAAGAGAAGGGCAGGCCCATCGGGGTCCTTGGAGTCACGGACGGGCAGGACAGCGGGGTAGCCGTCGGCGACCTCTATGCAGCCGTTCTGCCCACCGCTGAAGCTGCTCTTACGCCAAGGGGCACCGGTCAGGTCAACGTCCATTCAAAGTCCCTCCGAACCGCACGGATCATGTCCACGGACGAGGCTTGATTCAGCGCCTCGATCTGCAGCCGATCGTAGCCCTTGACCAGCGGAAGGACAGTGTCGATCTCGCGGTCGAGAAACCCACGGACCTCAGTCTCGGCATATCCGAGCAACTTGCGGTCAGGCATGGTCAGTAGCGTGACCGGCAGGCTGAACGGCCGGTCTTCGCCCAGCGAGAACGGGGCCACCTGGAGGAGGACGTTCGGCCGCGTCGCCAGCTTCTCAAGGAAGAGCAGCTGGTCGATCATGACCTCCGGCCCGCCGATCGGGCGGCGCAGGCAGCTCTCGTCGAGCACCGCGTGGACGAGCGGGGGCGGCGTGCGGTCCAGGCACTGCTGCCTGGTCATGAGGAAGTTCACTCGCTCCTCGGCCTGCTCCGGCGTTGCGGTTCCGCGCCGGACGTTGCCGGCTTCCCAAGCCGTCGCATAGGTCCGGGTCTGCAACAGTCCTGGAACCACGCCGATCGAGAACAGTCGGATCTCGGCCGCCCGGGACTCGTAGTTGGCGTACTCCGGGAAGCCCGGCACCAGTGCCGTGTGGCGGTGCTGCCAGTACATCAGCGCCAGCGTTCCGCCCGTCGCCAGGATCTCGTCCGCTCTGGTGGCGAAGTTCTCACTCGGCGGACGGTGAGAAAGTTCGACGAGCGAGACGTGCGACGGGTCGCACTTGATTTTGCGCGCGAGCTGCGCCTGGGTGAGCCCGCAGGACTCGCGCGACCTGCGGAGTTGCACACCGAAGGGCGCCCAGGGGCCGGACGAAGGGTCAAGTTCACGCTTGTTCAAGGTCGTTCCCCCAACGTTCCTCAGCATCGAGGTCAAGTCTCTTGCCGCTTCCGATGCTAACCCCGACCAAGGCAGCATGGGCACAGAACGTGAAAACCCGACTGCGGAGGGTTCCGATGAGACCTGCCCGAATTCAGCAGCCCACCACCAAGCTCCACGGCTACGGGGTGCGTTGGGATCCCGGGGCGCGGTGCTACCGCGTCCGGAACGAGACCACCGGGGAGTGGCTGCGCGACGCATCCGGCCGGCTCACCGGGATCTCCTCGTTCACGGCGGCCGAGTCCGCCTGGCGGGCGTTCGAGCCGCGTCGGAGGGCCGCCTGATGGGCCGCATCCTCAACCGCGCCACCGCCGAGCAGCGCCGGGACGCCGCCTACGCCGTCGAAGACCTCCTCGCCGTCCTCGCCCTCGCCGACGCCAAGTTGCCGTCCGTCGAGGTCGACTGGGACTACGGGCGTCAGACCGGCTGCTACCTCATCAACCTCGGCTCGGCCCGCACTCCCCAGATCGAGCGCATCACCGACCTCCTCCGGAAGGGCCTGCGCAGTGAGCAGCAGCAACCGGCCGACCCGAGCTGAACTCCTCACCGCTCTCGGCATCTTCGCCGCCGCCGGGGCGGTCGCCTGCCTCGCCGCCGCGCTCGCCGATCCCTCCACCTCGGACCTGGTCTGGTGGCTGTTCTTCGCCGCCTCCCTCATGACCGGGTTCAGCCGCACCACCACCAGAAAGTGACACCCCCCACCGTGCGCACTCTCCCCCTGCGCGACCCCCGCCTGCTCGCCAAGCCCCCCGTCTGCCGGCTCGGCGCCCACATCCTCCTCCGCAACACCGCCGGGCACGTCCTGATCGTCGACCCCGACTTCCTCGACGGCCACACCCTCCCCGGCGGCGCCTGCCGCACCAACGAACCGCCCCACCGCGCGGCCACCCGCGCCCTCCACGCCCAGACCGGCCTCCACCGCCCGGTCACCCACCTCCTCGCCGTCGACTTCACCCCCGCCGACCGCTACCTCGAACGCCTCACCCTCGTCTTCGACGGCGGCACCCTCACCGACGCCGACGCGGCCCGCATCACCGTCCCGCCCCGCCACCACAGCAACCTCCACGGCGCCCGCTTCGCCGACCCCAGGGAGCTGAGCACCCTGATGAGCCCCGCCCAGAACGCCCGCGTCCAACAAGCCCTGGCCACCCTCGGCCGCACCCTCCCCCTCCTCATCCACGGCCAGCGCGCCACCGCCGAGTAGGAAGTCGGCGGGTCGAGGGATGGCGGGCAAGGAGGGATGCGGTGGACGAGGAGAAACGCGCAGGCCGCGTTCGGCGGGCTGATCGCCGTCGGACTGGCCTGGGCGGCCTTCGCCGGCGGCCAGGCGGTGGGGCGCAGGCCCAGCGAGTGGTGGACCAGGACGAGGTCGCCCGACCCGGACCCGCGCCGCCCCGAGGTCGACCATCTCCTTCCGGACCCGGCCGGCAGCCCGGTCAGGGCTGTAGGAGGGCGCAGAAGCGGTCCAGCGCGCGGTCGGTCCGGTCGCGGTCGCCGGTGGTGGTGAAGTCGAACAGCAGGCCCCGGATGACGGCCATCACCAGCGTGGGAGTGACGGTGTCGTCGGGGCCGGTGGAGACGGAACGGAACGCGGCGCCGAGGGTGTCGAACCAGCCCGTGATCGCCTCGGCCTGGCCGGGGTAGTTCTCGGGGTGGGTCAGGCCGTCGGCGTGCACCTCGAAGATCAGCCGGACGTACGGGGCGCGCTCGGGTGCGCTGATCCACGCCCAGATGCCGCGCAGGCGCTCCTCCGGGGAGGCCGCCGCGGGCGGGAGGTGCTCGGCCAGCCGGGCCGCGCCGCGACGGCGGGCCTCGGCGAGGACGGCGGACACCAGCTCCTGCTTGCTGCCGAAGTCGTAGAGCAGCATCCGCGGGCTGGTGTCGAGGGCCGCGGCCAGCGGCCGCAGGCTGAGCCCGGCCAGGCCGTGGCCCAGGACGTAGTCGGTCGCCCGCGCCAGCGTGCGCTCCCGCCGTGCGGGATCGGGGGGTCGGCCCACGGTGGATCTTCCTCTCGGTCGGTCCTGCGGATGTCAGCTTCTCGGCCCTAAAGGACCGAGCTTGCAGCTAAGCGCGTGACTGGCTGCCACGTCCCTGCCGCGTCTGGGTCGTTCCTACGGTGAGGTA
>NZ_JBFBDO010000099.1:0-30240 GCF_040683335.1 Kitasatospora sp. NPDC093806 | reverse complement strand
GGCGCGGCCGCCCCCGCCCACCCGGTGAGCCCCGCCAACCCCGCCGGCCCCGCCCCCTCCGCGGGCCCCGTGAGCCCCGCCGGTTCCGGCAGCACCGACGGCGACGCCTACGCCTACGCCCACCCGTGCGAGGCAAAGGACCTGTCGGTGCGGGTGACCGCGCGCCCCGAGGCCCCGAGCCAGCGGGTGATCGAGGTCCGCAACCAGGGCTCCCGTGCCTGCGGCCTGAGCTACCACCCGCTGGTCAGCCTGGGCGACTCGCGCTCCGCGGACCGGAGCAAGGACGTCAAGCCGCTGCTCCCCGGCGGGCTGGGCGGCGCCCCCGCCTACCCGGTCGGGGCCGGTAGGACGGCGTACGCGGTGGTCGACCTCAACCCCGGTGGCGCGACCACCGGTACCGTCCCCGGGATCGACGAGCTCAACGTGCTGGCCGACGGCGACCACCTGCCCACCGCCGAGACGCGCAGCTTCCCGCTCGGCTCCGGCGCGAAGGTCCTCAAGCCGAAGTTGGGCCTGTACCGGAGCACCGTCGCGGACGCGGCCGCCACCGCGGCCACCGCCGACCGGTAGCTCCGAGCCGCTGCGCAGCCACCCGGGATTGGGGGTCCCGGGACGGCAGCGGGTAGCGTGAGCTGCGAGTTCGGCGGGGAGTCGGGCCGAGCCGCAGTGCGGGGGAGTCAGGAACATGGGTGTGGAGACCGACGAGTTCGCCGGGATGCTGAGGACGCTGAAGGAGCGTTCGGGCCACAGCTACGGCGTGCTCGCGACCCGACTGCACACCAGCACCTCCACGCTGCACCGCTACTGCAACGGCGCGGCGGTGCCCGCCGAGTACGCGCCGGTGGAGCGGTTCGCCCGGGTCTGTGGGGCGAGCGACGCCGAACTCGTCGAACTGCACCGCCACTGGATCCTGGCGGACGCGGCGCGGCGCCGCGAGGCGGGCCCGGCGGCCGCGCCCAAGCCGACCCCGGTTCCGAAGCCCGCCCCGCTCCCGGAAGCGGCCCCGGAAGCGGCCCCGGAACCGGTACCGGAACGGGCGTCGGAGCCAGTCCTGGACGTGGTGCGGACGGTGCGTTCGACGGACCCGGAGCCCGGGACCGGCCGACGGCGGTCCCGGGCGCTGCTCGGCGCGGTGGCCGTCGTCGGCCTGGCCGTCGCCGGATCGGCATTCGTGCTGTACGGCCGTGGCGAACCCGTCACCGCGTCACCCGCAGCCGTCACGTCCTCGATCGCCGCCACCACCACCCCGAGCACCGACGCCACACCGACCCCGCCCCCGGCGCCGGTACTGCCCCCGGCGACGACCCCGGACCCGACGGCGACCCCGGACTCGACGGCGTCCCCGACTCCTGCACAGACCCCGACCCCGCCCCTGACGACGGCCGCCGCGGCGCCGGTCGCCGACACCCCCGCCCCCTTCCACGTCAACGTCCTGACCGACAACTGGGGAAGCCCCTGCGGCCAGTGGTTCCTCTCCTCCCGCTCCCCGGGCCAGGTGTCCGCGCCGCCGGACGCCGTCGCGGAGGTCGACAGCTGGGCGGCCGCCCAGCAGGCCGTCCCCGGTGGGCACCTGCGCCTGCAGCTCACGGCCCAGGGCGCCGACGCCACCCCGGTGGTCCTGCACGCCGCGTACGTCCATGTCGTCAGCACGCAGCCGGTACCCAAGTGGAACGCCTACATGCCCGTCTCCGGCTGCGGCGGCGGCCTCACGCCGGCGTCCTTCGCGGTGAACCTCGACGCGTCCGCGCCCCGGCTCACCCCGGTGCCGGGGCGGGAGAGCACGGGCAAGTCCGTCACCTCGAACTTCCCCTACCGCGTCTCCGCGACCGACCCGCAGGTGATCGACGTCGACGCGACCACGGCCGCACAGGATGTCACCTGGTACCTCGACCTGGTCTGGAGCAGCGGCGACCGCCAGGGCAGGCTTCGCGTCGACGACCACGGCCGACCCTTCCGCACGGCCGGCATCCGTGACACCGCCGCCTTCCTCCACGACGGGAAGCGCTGGATCCCCACCCGGCCCGACTTCTGAGCCCCGACCTCTGAGCCCCGGCCCGGCCCCGGCGCGTCCCGGCCCGACCGAGCCCGCCTGAGTACGCGTACTCATGCGCCCGCCGTTCGCCCCCGGACAGGATGGTGGCGCCGTGGCCGGAGGCGCCACGGCGTTACGGATCCGAAGGGGAGGCCATGAAGCGAGCAAGGGCTCTGACCGTGGCAGTGGCGGCAGCGGCAGCGGCGGCGGTATCGGTGGCGGGCGTGGCGCCCGCGGTTGCCGCGGACGACGTCCTGCTCCCGCATCCGGGGCCGGACGGCCTGGTCTGGGTGCCGGAGCAGGTCGGGGACGGCGGTGTGGTGTCGGGCGGGGCGTGGAGCAGCCTGCCGACCGTTCTGACGGTGGCCTGCGAGGGCGGCGGCACCGTGCAGGTGACGATGGAGTCGCAGGGCGTGCCGACCGCGTCCTTCGCGGTGGACTGTCCGGTCGGGACGGCCGGGGTGGGGTCGGCGACCATGGCTCCGGGGTTGGTGTACGGATCCTTCTCCGTGGGCGTCGACGCCTCCGAGGTGACGACCCGGTGGTCCCTGACGGTGACCCAGCCGGAGTAGCGGCCACAGGGTTCCGATCCTCCACCACACAGCGCGCCGCCGCCTGCTTCCCCCTCCAGGAGCTGAAGGAGGAAGCAGGCGGCGGCGAGGAGCGGGACCGACCGGGCCGGGTCAGGCGGCCGTGGTCAGGTCGGCCTGCTGCGGTTCGGCGCGGACGGCCCGGGCCGGGAGTCGGCGCTCCAGGCGGAGCAGCAGCCCGCCGCCGGCCAGCGCGGTCGCGGCCAGCACCAGCCAGGGGAGTCGGCTGTCGAGCGCCAGCAGGCCGGTGAGCAGCGAGGGGGCCAGTGCCGCGGACAGTGACCAGGAGAGCTGGTAGGCGGCCATGTAGCGGCCGCGGACGGCGGCCGGGGCGGTGGCGGTGACCAGGGCCGAGGCGGCGGGGTTGTGGACGATCTCGCCGAGGGTGATCACGACGACCACGGCCAGCAGTCCGGCGACGGTGAAGCGTCCGGCGGCGGGGACCAGCAGGGCCTGGGCGAGGAAGCCGAGGGCGAACAGCGCGGCGCCGGTGGCGGCGGCCCGGTTGCGGGTGGTGAACCGGCGGACGGCGATCCCGGCGGGGACGCCGAGGGCGGCGCAGAGCACGGTGTTGACGGCGAAGGAGATGCTGGCCAGCGAGGCGGAGGTGTGCAGGACGTCGGTCACGTACACCGGGAGCAGCACCGCGAGCGCCGCGTAGCCGAGCGAGATCAGCATGTTGGCGGTGGCCAGTCCGAGGAAGGGCCGGTCGGCCAGCACCGCGCGGTACCCGATCCGCGGGGTCTCGGATTGGGCGGCGCTGTCGTCCGCGACCTTCGGGCGGCCGTTCGGGACCCGGTGGACCAGGGTCGCGGCGGCCAGGAAGCTGACGGCGTTGAGCAGGGCGGCGACGGTGTAGCCGCCGTCCCCGGCGACGCCGACCAGCAGGGCGGCGAGCAGGCTGCCGGCGCCGAGGCCGGCGTTGGCGAGGCTGCGGCTGAGGGCGTTGACGCGCTCCAGGCCGGCGCCGGAGGTGAGTTCGCCGATCCGGGCCTGCTGGACGGCGGGGTAGCCGCGGGTGGCCACGGCGGTGACCAGGGTGACGGCGACGAAGGCGGGCAGCGCCGAGGCGAAGGGGTAGACGGCGAAGCCGGCGGCCCGGACCAGGTGGAGGGCGACCTGCACGCGGCGGGCGCCGAACCGGTCCACGGCGGTGCCGACCAGCGGCAGCGCGACCATCGCGACCAGGCCGGTGATGGTGAGCACCAGTCCGATGACGGCCAGCGGCAGGCCGGTGACGTGGAGGAAGAAGACGAGGCTGAACGGCACGTACATGCCGTTGCCGAGGGCGTCGATGGCCAGGGCCGTCATCAGGTTGCGTTCGCCGGGGAAGCCCGGGCTCCTTTTCGAAAGCATGTGAGTAACTTAGCACTAAGCTAATTGCTGTCAAGCCTCTTTCCGGCAAGCGACCCTGTGGCACACTCACCCCCATGACCAAGAGCACCGACCCCACCCCGAACCCCGTCCCGCCCCGCACCACCCCCGACCCGGTGGACGCGATCACCGCCCAGTGGCGCCAGGAGCGGCCCGACCTGGCCGAGGGCCTGTACGCGATGGAGGCCTTCGGGCGGATCTTCCGGCTCTCCCGCGGCATGGGCGACCTGATGGAGCGCGCCTACGCCCCGTTCGGCATCGGGCGCGGCGAGTTCGACGTGCTGGCGACCCTGCGCCGGTCCGGCGAGCCGTGCTCGCTCTCGCCGCGCGAGCTGACCGCGACCCTGATGCTGACCACGGGCGGCATGACCGGGCGGCTGGACAAGCTGGAGCGGGCCGGCCTGGTCACCCGTTCGCCCGACCCGAACGACCGCCGCGGCCTGCGGATCGACCTCACCCCCGAGGGCCGCTCGATCGTCGACGCGGCGGTGGCCGCCGGGCTCGACGTCCAGCGCCGCACCGTGGACGCCCTCGGCCCCGAGCGGGCCGCCCAGCTCAACGACCTGCTGCGCGACCTGCTGGGCTCACTGGGCGACTGATCCCGCCTCCCGCCGCGCCCGTCGCGCGGTCCTCGCGTGTTCTTCCGCCCGTCTGGTCCCCGATGCGGGACCATACGGGCGAAAGCGTACAAAAACCAAGCGAGGAAGAAGGGTTGGACGTGTCCGGTAGCGAGAGCGAGAACCCAGCAATTCCCTCCCCCGTCCCCCAGGAGACCCACCCCCGGACGAACCGGGACTGGTGGCCCGCCCAGCTGGACCTCCAGGTGCTGCACCAGCACTCGCCGCAGTCCAGCCCGCTGGACGCGGACTTCGACTACGCGGCGGAGTTCGCCACCCTCGACGTCGACGCGCTGAAGCGGGACGTCATCGAGCTGATGACGAAGTCGCAGGACTGGTGGCCCGCCGACTACGGCCACTACGGGCCCCTGTTCATCCGGATGAGCTGGCACGCCGCCGGCACCTACCGGATCGCGGACGGCCGGGGCGGCGGTGGCAGCGGCGCCCAGCGCTTCGCCCCGCTCAACAGCTGGCCGGACAACGCCAGCCTGGACAAGGCGCGGCGACTGCTCTGGCCGGTCAAGCAGAAGTACGGCCGCAAGCTCTCCTGGGCCGACCTGCTGGTGTTCGCCGGCAACTGCGCCATGGAGTCCATGGGCTTCCGGACCTTCGGCTTCGGCTTCGGCCGCGAGGACATCTGGGAGCCGGAGGAGATCTTCTGGGGCCCCGAGGACACCTGGCTCGGCGACGAGCGCTACAGCGGCGACCGCGACCTCGCCAACCCGCTCGGCGCCGTCCAGATGGGCCTGATCTACGTGAACCCGGAGGGCCCCAACGGCAACCCGGACCCGGTCGCCGCCGCCCGTGACGTCCGGGAGACCTTCGCGCGGATGGCCATGAACGACGAGGAGACCGTCGCCCTCATCGTCGGCGGCCACACCTTCGGCAAGTGCCACGGCGCGGTCGACCCGTCCTACCTCGGCCCGGAGCCCGAGGCCGCCCCGATCGAGCAGCAGGGCCTGGGCTGGCGCAACACCTACGGCACCGGCAGCGGCGACGACACCCTCACCAGCGGACTCGAAGGCGCCTGGACCAGCCGGCCGACGGTCTGGGACAACGGGTACCTGGACAACCTGTTCCGCTACGAGTGGGAGCTGACCACCAGCCCGGCCGGGGCCAAGCAGTGGAAGCCCACCGACCCCGCCGCCGGGGACACCGTGCCCGACGCGCACGACCCGTCGAAGCGGCACGCCCCGATGATGCTGACGACGGACCTCGCGCTGCGCGAGGACCCGGTCTTCCGGCCCATCTGCGAGCGTTTCCACGCCGACCCGGACCAGCTCGCCGAGGCCTTCGCCAAGGCCTGGTACAAGCTGCTGCACCGCGACATGGGCCCGCTGTCCCGCTACCTCGGCCCGTGGGTGCCCGGACCGCAGCTCTGGCAGGACCCGGTCCCCGCCGTCGACCACCCGCTGGTCGAGGACGCGGACGTGGCCGCCCTCAAGGGCCGGATCGACGAGTCCGGCCTGGGCATCCCGCAGCTGGTCACCACCGCGTGGGCGGCGGCGGCGAGCTTCCGCGGCACCGACAAGCGCGGCGGGGCCAACGGGGCGCGGCTGCGGCTGGCACCGCAGAAGGACTGGGAGGCCAACGCCCTGCCCGAGGTGGCCGACACGGTGCGGCGGCTGGAGGAGATCCGGCGCGGCTTCAACGACGCCCAGAGCGGTGCCAAGCGGATCTCGCTCGCCGACCTGATCGTCCTGGGCGGCTGCGCGGCGGTCGAACGGGCCGCCCGGAACGCCGGACACACCGTCACCGTCCCGTTCGCGCCCGGGCGCACGGACGCCTCGCAGCAGGAGACCGACGAGGCGGCGTTCGCCGTGCTCGAACCGCGGGCCGACGGCTTCCGCAACTACCTGCGGGCCGGCGAGAAGCTGTCACCGGAGACCCTGCTGCTCGACCGGGCGAACCTGCTGACCCTGACGGCGCCCGAGATGACCGTCCTGGTCGGCGGCATGCGCGCGCTGAACGCCGGCTACCGGGGCTCGCAGCACGGCGTGTTCACCTCCCGGCCCGAGGCGCTGACCACCGACTTCTTCGTCAACCTGCTCGACATGGGCACGGAGTGGAAGGTGTCGGACTCGGACCCGAACGTCTACCAGGGACGGGACCGCGCGACCGGCGCGGCGAAGTGGACGGCCACCGCCGTCGACCTCGTCTTCGGGTCGAACTCCCAGCTGCGCGCCCTCGCCGAGGTCTACGGCGCCGGGGACGCGGACGCGAAGTTCGTCCGCGACTTCGTGGCGGCCTGGACCAAGGTGATGGACCTCGACCGCTTCGACCTGCGCTGACCCGTTGGGGCCGGGAGCGTCGCCGCTCCCGGCCCCACCCGCCCTTACTGCTACCTGAACAGGCGGTCGCCGGGGCCGGCCATCCGGTGAGTGCCGCCGTGCTTGCCGACCCAGTCCCGGACGAGGTTCACGGCGTTGGCGCACTGCCAGCCGTTGTCGTACTCGCGCACCCCGGTGAAGGCGCCGTACCCCGCGATGATGCCGTCCACCCCGGCGTCGCCGAGGAGCTTGTCGACGTACCACGGGTCGTTGTAGGTGGTGGTCCAGGACAGGGTGGCCGCGAGCCGCCCGGCGGCCCGGTCGGCGGCGCCCTTCTTCAGCTCCGCGCAGGTGTTCCAGGTGGGTTCGGTGCAGTTGCCGAAGCCCTTGGTGATGTCGCTGTCGCCGTAGTCCATCGCCCGGCGGCCGTTCGGGAAGCCGGCGCCGGAGCGGTCGAAGGCGCCGCGCACCTGGTCGCGGGTGCCGGTGGTGGTGATGCCCTCCAGGGGGCCGAGCTTGCCCTCCAGGCTCTTCCAGCCCCGGCCGCCGACGTCCGGGGTGTCGCCGCCGTGGTACTCGAAGAAGCCGTAGAGCACCTGGATTCCGGCGGCCGTCAGCCGCTGGGCCTTGTCCCGCAGTCCGGCGACGCTGCAGGTGCGGTTCGGCTCCGCGCCGCAGTAGTTGGGGTCCTTGATGTCGAGCCAGACCAGCGACAGCCGGCGGCCCGCGTTGGCGTTGGCGATGATCCGGTCGAGCATGCTGTCGAAGCTCGGCCCGAGCCGGTTCTCGCCGGCCGAGGAACAGTCGTGCCAGGCCCGCCACTCGTTGGGGTTCCACCAGGCGCAGACGTCGATCTCGATGCCGTTGGCGCCGTGGTTGAGCGCGGCGTCCACCCCGTCGAGGGTGTCGACGCGGTGCGCGATGGCGTAGATCGGCCGGCGGGAGTCGGCGGCGTGCGCCGGGGCGGCGGACACGGTGGGCCCGATGAACCCGCACAGCGCGGCCGCCAGGGCGGGCAGCATCCGCAGGCGCCTGCCGCGCCGGTGATGAGTCGTCACGAGTTCGCTCCTTCTGTCGGCACTCGATTTGTCTGTGATCTGACAAATCAGTATCACCAACCGTGCGTTGACGCACAGTGAACGGAGCCCGACGAGGAGTGAATCCGGACACTCCCGCATTAATTCGGTTGCGCCGATCTTGGGAGGCGCTAGGCTTCCGTTGTTCTCGCTACGGGGCTCTCCGTGGCGGTGCCACGCCTCTCCTGTGAGTGCCGTGGTGTGGGGATTGACGTCGAGAAGCAGAGGAGGTGCGGTCAGATGGTCGCCGCCGTGACGCGGCGCGCCCTTGTGCGCGCGCCATACGCCTCTTCCTCTCGTCTTTCGCCCATCGGCTGACGACGCCGCACGACCGGCGCGACGGTGGGCTGTTCCTCAGGAGCCACCACAGTGCGTGAGCGCTTTTCCGACACCGATTCCTTCTCCCGTATCCGCGCCAAGGGCGCACCGCGACGCGGCCGCCGGTCCGAGCGGTTCGACGAGCCCGAGCCCGAGCTCGTCCGCTGGTTCGACGACCAGGTCGGCGACCACGGCGGCGACCCCAGTGCCGCCGACGCCGGCTACGACAGCCACGACTACTACTACGACGACGACAGCTGGGAGCACGCCCACGGCGGTACCTGGGGTGACACCGGCGACGGGCCGGCCGAGGGCGACCGCTGGTCGACCTGGGACCAGTCCACCCCCACCGAGAAGGGGCCGGAGCCGCGTCCCGCCTGGGTGGTGACCGAGCTCGCGGCCGTGGACACCGAACTCGGCCTGGTGAAGACCGGGAAGGAGGCGGACGTCTTCCTCCTGGAGCGCGGCGTCCCCGGCGGCGGCCCCCGCACGCTGATGGCGGCCAAGCGGTACCGCGACTCCCAGCACCGGATGTTCCACCGGGACTCCGGGTACCTGGAGGGGCGCCGGCACAAGGAGTCCCGGATCGCCCGGGCGATGGCCAAGCGCACCGCCTTCGGCAAGGAGGCGATCGCCTCGCAGTGGGCCGGCGCCGAGTTCACCGCGCTCTGCCGGCTCTGGTCGGCGGGGGTGGCCGTGCCCTACCCGGTGCAGATCACGGGCACGGAGATCCTGATGGAGTTCGTCGGCGACGAGAACGGCGCCGCCGCGCCCCGGCTCGCGCAGCTGCGGGCGGAGGAGGCGGACGTCGAGGACCTGTGGGAGCAGCTGGGCCGGAGCCTGTCGCTGCTGGCCGCCGACGGGTACGCGCACGGGGACCTCTCGGCGTACAACATCCTGGTCCACGACGGGCGACTGGTGATCATCGACGTGCCGCAGATCGTGGACGTGGTCGCGAACCCGCGCGGCCGTTCCTTCCTGGAGCGGGACGTGCGCAACGTCGGAGCCTGGTTCGTGTCCCGGGGCCTGCCGGAGCGGCGGGTCGGCGAACTCGTCGAGGCCTTGGCGTTCGACGCACGGCTGAGGTGACCGGAACGGCGAACGCCGGGACGGCGGGCACGGGCCCCTGCCCTCCCGGCCGTCCCGGCCGTCGACGGTCAGCCCGACGTGCCGCGGCGTCCGTACGTGCGGATCCGGTAGCGCGGACCGGTCGTCGAGGTCCGCGCCCCGCCGTCCTCGACCACCGTCCAGGCGGGGCCGATGGCGGGGGCATACGTGTCGCCCGGGACCGAGAGGTCGATCTCGGTGACCGACAGGACCTCGGCGAGGTCGACGGCCTGGCGGTAGAGCTGCCCGCCGCCGATCACCCAGGTCTCGGCGCCGGTGCCCGGCCCGGGCACCTCGGCCGCGAGGCGCAGGGCCTCGTCGAGCGACCCGGCGCGGTCCGCACCGTCCGCCGACCACCGCGGGTCACGGGTCACCACGATGTTGCGCCGCCCGGGCAGCGGGCGGAAGCGCGGCGGGAGCGACTCCCAGGTGCGGCGGCCCATCACCACGGGGCGTCCGAGGGTGGTCGCCTTGAAGTGGGCGAGGTCCTCGGGCAGGTGCCACGGCATCGTGCCGTCCGCGCCGATCACGCCGTCGGGCGTCTGCGCCCAGATCAGTCCGATCCTCATACCGCGACCGGTGCCTTGATCGCCGGGTGGTGCCGGTAGTCGACGACCTCGACGTCGCCATAGGCGTAGTCGAAGAGCGACTCCGCCTTCCGCAGCCGCAGCTCGGGGAAGGCGAACGGCGTGCGCGCGAGCTGCTCGGTCACCTGCTCCACGTGGTTGTCGTAGATGTGGCAGTCACCGCCGGTCCAGATGAAGTCCCCCGGCTCCAGACCGACCTGCTGCGCGACCATGTGCGTGAGCAGGGCGTAGCCGGCGATGTTGAACGGGACCCCGAGGAACAGGTCCGCGCTGCGCTGGTAGAGCTGGCAGGAGAGCCGGCCGCCGGCGACGTGGAACTGGAACAGGGCGTGGCACGGGGCGAGCGCCATCGCGTCCAGCTCGCCGACGTTCCAGGCCGAGACGACCATCCGGCGCGAGTCCGGATCGGTGCGCAGGGTGTCGAGGACCTGGCTGATCTGGTCGATGTGCCGACCGTCCGGGGTCGGCCAGCTGCGCCACTGGACACCGTAGACGGGGCCGAGATCGCCGTTCTCGTCGGCCCACTCGTCCCAGATGGTGACGCCGTGCTCGCGCAGCCAGCCCACGTTGGAGTCGCCGCGCAGGAACCACAGGAGCTCGTGCACCACGGACTTCAGGTGCACCTTCTTCGTGGTGACCAGCGGGAACCCCTGCGAGAGGTCGTAGCGCAACTGGTGTCCGAACACGCTCCGGGTACCGGTCCCCGTCCGGTCGGCCTTGGCCGTCCCGGAGGTGAGCGCGTGCTTCAACAGGTCTTCGTACTGGGTGTCCACCACGAGCGCCAAGTGTACGGGCCCGCCGCGTTTGCCCTGGTCCGGGCCCCGAAAAGCCCCTTCCACCGCCGTGCCGCCGGTGGTCAGGCGGGCCCGGCCGCCGCGAGCAGGCGCGGCGGAAGGTAGGGCGAGCGGACCCGGACGGACCAGCCCCGGCTGCGGCGGGCGTGGCAGACGAGGGCGAGGACGTCGAGGCTGAGCGCGGCGCCGGGCTCGTCGGCCCGGTCGCCGACCGAGTGGTGATCCCGGTGGGCCTCCAGGGCGTCCAGCAGGGCGAGCTCGAAGCCGGTTTCGTCACCTGCGACGAGCTGGGAGAACAGGACCACCGGGGGAGCGGGGAAGACCGCCCGCTCTGCGGCGCGCTCCGCCTCCTTGAGGGCGCGCTCGGTGGCCGGGAGCGGATCGGCCCCACGGAGGTGGTCGTGGAGGGCTTCGCGGTACGCGGCGAACGGGGAGCGGTCCTCGGCGGCGATCGTCGGTCCGGCCAGGACGAGCGCTTCGAGGTCCTCGGAGCTGCCGGTGATCAGGGCGTAGGACAGGGCGGTCTGCCAGAAGGCCGGGCCGAAGTCCCGGTCCCGGCAGGCGGGGAACCGCAGCGTCCGGCCCTCGATCGCCACCTCGGCCTCGGTGCCCGCCTCGGCGAGCGCGGCCCGGAAGGCGGCGGCCCCGAGCCGGGAGCCGAGCCGCAGGTGGGAGAGCTGCGCGTCGGTGGCGTCGGCGGACTGGGACGCGCTCGCCATGAAGAGCCAGGTCTGGTAGCGCAGCGCGCTCGTCAGCTCCCGGGCGTCCAGCGGCTCGCCCTCCCCGGGGGTGATGGCCTCCTGGGTGCGCCGCTCGAACCGCGCCTCGCTCTCCGCGCTGAACGGCGGGTCGAGGGGCGGCCGTTCGAGGTCGACGGGCCCGGCGGCGAGCTGCGCCACGGCGTCCGGCCGCGGCCGGCGGCCGAGGCCGTGGACGCGGGGACCGGGGGTCTCGAAACCGGTGACCAGGGCGTGGGGGAGGTAGTCGGTCTCGACGGCGGGCGACCAGCCGTGGGTGCGGTACGCGAGGGCGGCGAGCGCGATCGGGAGGAGCGGCAGGAGTCCGGCGGGGCCGGTGCCGTGCGGAGCGTCCCGGAGGAGCGCGAGCAACGCGGCGTCGAACGCCTCGCGGTCCCGGTCGGTGAGGGCACGCAGCGCGCGCAGCCCGGGCTGCGGCTCGCCGTGCGGCGCGGCGGCGTGGTCGCCGGCGGGGAGGCCGGCCTCCTCGAAGAAGTAGGCCACGAAGCCGTCGACGAGCTCCAGGGTCGGGGTGACCCGCCCGCCGGGCATCAGCTGCCGGGCCCAGCAGAACGCCTCGCCGTAGGGGGAGACCCGGTCCGAGACGATCGCGAGGCAGAAGGCGTCGAGCCACTCCCGGGCGCTGACCTGGTGCAGGGAGTCGCGTTCGAGCCCCTCCTCACGCTGGTAGCTCATCCCGAAGTTCGGGTAGTCGAGGAAGACACTGAAGCTCTCGCGCGGGTAGTAGGCCGCGAAGGAGACGGCGCCGCACGCGGCTTCCGTGGCGTCCTTGACGATCGCCTTGGCCTCGGGGGAGCCCAGGTCGGGCCGGGTGGTGGACAGGGCGCCGAGGTAGTCGAGGAAGGAGTCGGCGATCAGCTGCCACTCGATGGTGGCCATCAGCCCGGCCCGCGAGTAGGAGTGGACCTGCCGGCCGATCCGGTCGACGAAGCCGGCCCCGGCCTTCGCCAGCCGCTCCCCGTCCACCTGGTGACGCTCGATCCGCACGGTCCTGCCTCCTTGATCGTCGAACTGGCCCCAGCCTAGCCAGGGGGTCCGACAACGGGCCCCGCGGGCCGCGGTCACCTCGGGTCCGGGTCCGGTGGTTCGGTTTTCCGAACCCCCGATCCGGGTGCGGGCACGATCGATCGCCGCGATCCGCCCGCCGAGGATGGCGGTATGGACGGAACGACACAGACCACCGGCGCCGAACCCGCCGCCCGGGCCGACGACCTGCACCGCGAGTACGGGCGGGGGCCCGCCGCCGTACGCGCCCTGCGCGGGGTGTCCGTGGCCTTCGCGCCCGGCACCTTCACCGCGGTGATGGGGCCCTCGGGCTCGGGGAAGACCACCCTGCTGCACTGCCTCGCCGGGATGGACCGGCCCACCCGGGGCACCGTCCGGTGGGGCGGCACCGAGGTGTCCCGGCTGCCCGAGCGGCGGCTCGCCGAACTGCGGCGCAGCCGGGTCGGGTTCGTCTTCCAGGCCTTCAACCTGATGCCGGGCATGACGGTCGCCCAGAACGTCGAGCTGCCCGGACGACTGGCCGGGGAGCGGCCCGACCGCAGCCGGGTGCTGGACGCGCTCGCCCGGGTCGGCCTCGCCGGGCGCGAACGGCACCGCCCCGGGCAGCTGTCCGGGGGTCAGCAGCAGCGGGTGGCGATCGCCCGGGCGCTGGTCCGCGGCCCCGAGGTGCTGTTCGCCGACGAGCCGACCGGCGCCCTGGACCGCTCGACCGGCCACGAGGTGCTCGCGCTGCTGCGGTCCGGGGTGGACCGGGACGGCCGGACCTGCGTCATGGTGACCCACGACCCGGTCGCCGCCGGCTACGCGGACCGGGTCCTGCTGCTCGCCGACGGACTGCTGGTCGACGAACTGGACCGGCCCACCGCCGCCCTGGTCGGCGAGCGGCTGAGCCGGCTGGGCGGGTGAGCACGATGACCTCCCTCGTCCTCGGGCAGCTGCGCCGACGGCCGGCCGCGTTCGCCGGTCTGGCGGCCGCGCTCATGCTCGCCGTCGCCACGGTCACCCTGTTCGGCTCGCTGTTCGCCGCCGACCTCGCCACACCGGCCGGCGTCCGGACGGCGACCGGCGGACCCGGGCTGATGCTGATCGCCGGCGCGTTCGGCGAGATCGCCGTCCTGGTCGCCTTCTTCGTCGTGGTCAACACGCTGGGCTTCGCGCTCCGCCAGCAGCACCGCGAGCTGGCCCTGCTGCGGACCGTCGCGGCGACACCGCGCCAGGCCCGGCGGCTGGTGCGCGGCGAGGTGGTCGCCACCACCCTGGCGGTGGCCGGGCCCGGCTGGGCGGTCGGCGCGGTGGCGGCCCGTCACTTCCTCGCCGCGCTGCAGCGGCGCGGGATGGCGGCGGCCGAGGTCCGGGTACCGGGAACCGTGGTGCCGATGCTGGTCGCGCTGGGGGCGACGCTGCTCGTCGGGCTGGCCGCCGCCGCGGTGGCCGCCCGGCGGATCTCCCGGATCCCGCCCGCGGCCGCCCTGACCGCGAGTTCGACGGAGCACGCCCGTACGGGGGCGGTGCGGCTGCTCGCCGGGGCCGGCGTGGCGGTGGGCGGCGGTCTGCTGCTGCGGCTCTCCGCGACCCGGCCCGCCGACCAGGTGGACAAGGCGGCGCAGGCCGCGCTGCTGGGTTCGCTGGTGCTGCTGGTCGCGGTCGCCCTGGCGGGGCCGGTCGCGGCGCGCGCCCTGACGGCCGTCCTGGGCGCGCCCCTGCGCCTGGCGGTCCCCGGGGCGGGGTGGCTGGCCGACGCCAATCTGCGCGGCCACGCGCGGCGCCTGTCGTCCGCGGTGGTGCCGGTCGCCATGCTGGTGGGGCTGTCGGGCACCATGTCGATCATGACGTTCATCGCCGGGCGGGCCGCGACCGCGGCGCGGGTCAGCGCCGCCGCCGGCGGATCCGCGGCCGCTACGACCTCCGCCACTGCGGCCACCACTGCGGCCACCTCCGCCACCTCCGCCACCGACATCTGGCTGCGGCAGGCCGAACTGGGGATGCTGGTCTGCTTCGCCACCGTCGCGATCGTCAACACCCTGGTCGCGGTGACCGCCGACCGGCGGCGGGAGTTCGCCCTGCTGCGGCTCATCGGCGCGACCCGGGCGCAGCTGCTGCGCATGCTCACCGTCGAGGCCGTGCTGACGGCGGTGCTGGGCGTACTCCTGGGCGCGCTGGTCGCGGGAGCCGCGGCGTCGGCGTTCAGCTTGGCCGTGACCGGGTCGGCGGTGCCCGCGGTGCCGGTGGCCACCTGCGGGTGGATCACGGCGGGGGCGGTGGCCCTCACCGTGCCGGTGGTCCTGGTCACGGGGCGCTGGGCGGTCGCCCGACCGGCTGCGGAGCTGATGGACGGCAGCCGTGACTGAGCGCGGCGGGACCGGCGGGGTTGGTGAAGACAGGCGAACCGGCGCCGACACCGACCGGCGGCGCTACTGGGCCGTCCGGCGCGGGGACGTAGCCTTCGCGCTGCTCGGCCTGCCGGTCGCGCTGCTCGGCGGGCTCTACGCGATCGCCGTGCTCTACGCGGGCGTGCTGCTGTCGCTGACGGTGATCGGCCTGCCGTTCGTCGTCCTCGCCCTGCTGGGCGCGCGGGCACTCGGCGCGCCGCACCGATGGCTGGTGGACCGGCTGCTCGGCGAACGGGTCGAGGCCCCGACCCGACGGCCGGCCCCCGCGGGGATGCTGGCCAAGGGACGGGCGGTGCTCACCGATCCGGTCGCCTGGCGGGTGCTGCTCTACCTGGTGCTGCGGCTGCCCCTCGGCGTGCTGGGATTCGCGGCCGCCGTCCTGCTGCCGCTCGGCAGCGGGTGGCTGATCGGCTTCCCGCTCTGGATCCGGCTGCTGGAACCCGCCGCAGCCCGGTCGACCGGCTGGCCGGAGGCCGTCGCCGTGCCGCTCGGCCTGGTCCTGCTGGCCTCGGTGCCGGGCGCGATCCGGGCACTGGGCGCGGTGAACCGGCGGCTGGCCCGGACCCTGCTCGGACTGGTGCGCGTCCAGCAGCGGGTGCGGCAGTTGGAGGACGCCCGGACCGAACTGATCGCCGCGAACACGGACCGGCTCCACCGACTGGAGCGGGACCTGCACGACGGCACCCAGGCACGACTGGTCGCACTGGCCATCACGCTCGCGCTCACCGAGGACGCGCTCGGCCCCGCCGCACCACCGCCGGTCGCCGCCGGCGGCGCCGGATCGCCCCCGCCGGAGCCGCCGGCGCCCGGCACACCGCCGGACCGCGACCGGCTGCGCGCCCTGCTCACCCGGGCCCGCGGCCAGACGGACGACACCATCGCCGAACTCCGGCTGCTCACCCGGGGCATCCGTCCCGTGACGGCGGCCGGCGGGCTCGGCGAGGCGCTGCCGGGGCTCACCGAGACGTCCCCCGTACCGGTCGACGTCCGGCTCGACCTCCGCCAGCGCCCGGAGCCGGTCATCGAGCAGACGGTCTACTACTGCGCCGCGGAACTGCTCACCAACATCGCCAAGCACAGCGGGGCCCGGACGGTCGAGCTCGCGGTCACCGCGGCCGACGGCCGGGTCCGGCTGCTGGTGCGCGACGACGGTCGGGGCGGCGCCACCCCCGGCGACGGGAGACTCGGCGGCGGGAGCGGCCTGACCGGGCTGGCCGAGCGGCTGGCGGCGGTCGACGGGGTCCTGCGGGTCGACAGCCCGCCCGGCGGTCCCACCACGATCACCGCCGATCTGCCGGCGGGCCTGTGAGGAACCCTCAGGCCTCCTGCTCCGCCAGGTAGGCGAGCACCGCCTTCACCCGCCGGTTGTCCGCCTCGGTGGCCGGCAGGTCGAACTTGGTGAACACGGCGGCGACGTGCTTCTCCACCGCCCGCTCGCTCACCACCAGCAGCGTGGCGATCGAGCGGTTGGAGTGGCCCTGCGCCATCAGCTCCAGCACCTCGCGCTCGCGTGGCGTGAGGGTGTCCACGCGGCGCCTGCGCCCGCCGCGCATGAGCCGGGTGACCACCTCCGGATCGAGCGCCGTGCCGCCGTCGGCGACCCGGCGCAGCGCGTCCGTGAACTCCGAGGTCCGGGAGACCCGTTCCTTCAGCAGATAGCCCGTCCCGGCGGCGCCGCCCGCCAGCAGCCGGGCTGCCCAGGCCGTCTCGACGTGCTGGGAGAACACCAGGACGCCCACCCCGGGGGCGGTGGCCCGGATCTCGACGGCGGCGCGGATGCCCTCGTCGGTGTGTGTGGGCGGCATCCGGATGTCCACCACGGCCACGTCCGGCCGGTGTTCGGCGACCGCGGCGAGCAGCTCGGGCGCCGTACCGACGGAGGCCACCACCTCGCACCCCCGCGCGTCGAGCAGTTCCACCATGCCGTCCCGGAGGATGACGGAGTCCTCGGCCAGTACCACGCGCAACCGCTTCTCGATCATGGAATCATTATGGGCGCGCCGGATCCGGCCCGGCCCCGCGTCACCCCCGGTCGGGCGTCACCCCCGGCGACGTTGCCCGGCGTGCCGCTGTTCCGTGCTCCGGCGGGGCCGGGGACACTGGACGGCGTGACTGACGAGCGCGAGATCCTGAGCTACCAGACCTTCGGCGATGCGGTGCGCGAACTCGCGCAGACGATCGCCGATGACGGATACGAACCCGACCTCATCCTGAGCATCGCCCGCGGCGGCGTGTTCGTCGCGGGGGGCCTGGCCTACGCGCTGGACTGCAAGAACATCCACCTGGTGAACGTCGAGTTCTACACGGGTGTGGGCACCACCCTCGACATGCCCGTCATGCTGGCGCCGGTCCCCGCGGCGATCGACTTCACCGACAAGAAGGTCCTGATCGCCGACGACGTCGCCGACACGGGCAAGACGCTGAAGCTGGTGCACGACTTCTGTCTCGACCACGTCGCCGAGGTGCGGTCCGCCGTCGTCTACGAGAAGTCGCACTCCCTGGTGAAGTGCGAGTACGTGTGGAAGCGCACGGACGCGTGGATCAACTTCCCGTGGTCGACCGAGCCGCCGGTCCGCCGGCGCGAGGGCCAGACGCTCGACGCCTGAGCGGAGCGCCGCCGTCGCCGCCCCCCGGCCGACCCGGGACGGGGCAGAGGGGCGGCGACGGCGGCCGTGCGTCAGGCCTTGGTGCCGGTGGTCGAGGTCTCGGCGCGCTGCTTGGCGACCAGGCGGTGGCGCAGGGCGGCGGAGGCGGGATCGGCGTCGACCTCGCGCCAGCGGCGGCGGTCGAAGCCGGGCGTGTCGGCCCACTCCTCGGCGGCCTCCACCAGGGATTGCCAACTCTGCCGGAGGGTCTGCAGGTTGTCCGCCCGGTGCCGGTCGTCGGGGAACTCGGCCAGGCGCTTGAGCATCGCGTCGGCGCGGGCGGCCGCGGTGCGCACGAGACTGGACAGCGCCCGGGCGGCGCGCTGCTCCGGGCTGCCGAACGAGCTGTCCCCCTCCATCGGGCTGATCTGCTCGCGCAGGAAGGCCTGGACGGCCTGGACGTCGGCCTGGGTGAGGTCCACCGCGTAGTGCAGCGGCTCGGTGGGCGGGGTACTGGTGTCTGCCACGGGGGTTCCTTGGTCGCGGGAAGGCTGCCGGACGTGTCGTCACGCCGCGTCTGTCGCCTCGGACATGGCATGTCTATCCGATGTGACGGCATTTGACGGGGGTTTCGGTCGGACCGGTCCCACGCGCCCGGCTGGTAGCCCCCGACCTCAGACGTGCAACTGCGCGGCGAGCGCCTCGGCCACCTTCCGCAGCGGTTCCCCGGTGAGCGCCCGGTCCAGGTCGGAGGTCTCCGTCCCCTGACTGACCAGCAGCGCCAGATCACCCTTTCCGGTGACCGCCCGCCGCGCGATGCCGACCGAGGCGGCCCCCGGGGTGGTCCTGGCCTCACCGGGGGAGGGCTGATCGGTGGACACCGCGGTCAGCTGGTCGACCGTCAGCCGACCGGCCCGCTGGAGGTAGGGCAGTGCCAGGTTGACCGCGATCTTCTCGGCCGGCGCGGCGAGCACCCCGATCTCCACCGGCGTCGCCCCGGCCGTGTACGAGCACCACACCTGAACGCTCTCCGGCCGCACCTCCTGACCCGGCACGACCTCGGCCCGCACCGGGGGCTCCGCCCCGCCGGCCGGCGCGACCGCCCGCTCGACCCCGGCCGCCTTCAACGCCCCACCCAGGTCCAACCCGAACGGACACGCCGCGCCCGCCCCGTGCCCGGCCACCACCGCCTTCACCTTCCCGTACGACAACTCCGCACCGCCACCACCCGGCCCGCTACCCGTCCCGCCCCCGGACGAACAGCCGGCGCCACCGAACAGGAGCCCCACCGAGGCGAACAGAACGACAACCGTCCTACGGTCACAAGTCATCCCCCCACCCTATGAGCCGGCGCCGGCACGCCTGTAAATCGCATGCGATCTCCGCCCGGCCGTGCTGGGATCAATCGCTGTGAATGCCTACTTTTCCGATGAAGCCGACGTGCTGGACCGGATGGAGCGGAACCTGGCGGAACACGCCTGCCACCTGCACCGGACCATGGCCGGTGCGACCGTGACGGAGCCGGGTGATCTCCTGATCGCGGACAGCGGCCTGGACGACGACACGTTCAACATCGTCGCCGCGGCCCGCCTCACCGGTCCCGACGCCACGGCCCGCATCGCCGAGACCGCTCGGACGCTGGCCCGCACCGGCCGCCGCTTCTCCTGGTGGGTGGGGCCCGCGTCGAAACCGTCGGACCTCAGGGCCCGCCTGACGGCGGCAGGCCTGCCGGAGTCCGAGCGCGAGACGGCGATGTGGGCCGCACTGGACGGCGCCCTGCCTCCGCCCGCCGTCCAGGGGCTGTCCATCCAGCGGGTGACCACGTCCGAACAGCTCGCCGACTACGCCACGGTCCTCGCCGCGAACTGGGACCCGCCCGCCGACACCGTCCGCCGCTTCTTCGCCCAGGCCGCCCCACAGGCCCTGGCCCCGCACTGCCCGGCCCGCTACCTGGTCGGCTACGTGGAGAACCGCCCGGTCTGCTCCGCCGAGGTGTTCCACCACGCGGGAGTCGCCGGCATCTACAACATCTCCACCCTGGCCGGCCACCGCCGCCGCGGCTACGGCGGCGCGATCACCCTCGCCGCCCTCCACACTGCCCACGACCGGAACCACCACATCGCCGTCCTCCAAGCCTCCGCCGCCGGCGCCCCCGTCTACCGCCGCCTGGGCTTCCACCCCTGCGGCCACTTCACCGAACACACCGTCAACCCCTGAGCCGACCACCCGTCGTCACCCACCATCTGCCGACCCCGAGAGCAACACTGCCGCGTCACGGTCCATGCGGTCCAGGAACGCGATCAGCCGTGCCTCCGAACGAAGGAGCCGCTCTCGCTGCTCCGGGGGGAGCGAGACGAGGGCGTCGACCAGCTGCCGTTTCCGCGGGACGTGCACGAGCTGGCTGGCGTAGGTCCTGCAGTCCGGACACCAGACGAGTCCGATGCAGCGCTCGAACGTCGAGGACTCGGGAGGATGGAACCGGTACTGGTACGAGCGAACGGCCGTCCCGCAGGCGGCACAGATCCGCCGGTCACCGTCGGGGACTGTGTCCCAGGCCGCGACCTTCCGCCAATACCACCGCCCGGCCTCTGCCCTTCAAGTCGTCATGCCGAACATTCTTCCTCATGGGCACCCTGTGACCCTCAAGGACGACCATTGGAGGCTCGCCGACCCAATGGCGGAGGGGAGCAGGGCGCGCAAGACTGGTTGAGGGGCGTCCTGTACGACAGGAGGGCCAGCCATGTCTTTCGGACGTCGAGGAAGTCTTGGACATTCGTTACGGCTGTTGGTTGCCGGAGGCCTGATCGGCGCAGGGCTGGCGGGGGTCGCGCCGTCCCACGCCCAGGCGATAACCGGCGGCAACACGGTCACCGACAATTCCTTCGATTTCGTCGCCAAGGTCTCGTACGTCGGCGGGACCTTCTGCACCGGCACCCTGATCAGAAGCAACTGGGTGCTCACCGCGGCGCACTGCGTGGGAGGCGTGACCAACCCCGGCGACATGTCCGTGCGCGTCGGCACCAATGTCAACGGCTCGGGCGGGCAGGTCAGGAAGGCCGTAGAGCTCTACTCCTATCCCGGCTACACCGGCGGGCACAACGACGTGGCCCTGCTGAAACTGGAATCCCCGGTGACCGGCATCGCCCCGATCAGCTTGGCCGATCCCGGCCAGAGCTTCCGGTGGGACGGCCGCCAGGGCGGCCCGTTCACGCAGTACGACGACGGCGTGATCGCGGGATGGGGCCAGAACGGTGCCGGACAGTACCCCAGCCGGCTCCAGTTCAAGGGCGTGTCCATCATGCCGGCCGAACCGGACGGGATAGGGCTCAAATCGATCCCGACCAGCGGAGGCCCTTGCCCGGGCGACAGCGGAGGTCCGCTGATGGTCAACGTCAACGGCGAGCTCTTCCAGGTGGGCGTCATGAAGGGCCAAAACTGCTCCACCACCGCGAACTACAGCGAAGTCGGCGCCGGCTACCTGCAGACCTGGATCCTGAACCACCTCTGACCGACCTGACCGAGCCGGTGGCACCACGTATAGTGCGCCGTGTGTTCAGCAGATCGAGAAGACCGGAGGCTTCCAAGGAGGCGGAACCGGCGACCTTTGAGAAGGTGCGCGCCGCGATCCTGACCTCGCTCGACTTCGCCAACCTGGACATGGAGTTCCCCCGCATCGTGGACTGGCTGAGCCAACTGCCAGAGGCGGACCGTGACCGTCTCCTCGCGGAGCTGGAGACCGTCGCCGCGACCGACGCGGCCCGCCGCGCCGATGCGACGTACCTGCTGGAGGACCTCGGCCTGCGCCGTGTCTGCTGGCAGCAGCTCTGAAGGCCGCTCTCGATCTCGCTCGGCGAGTTGCGGTCGGTTCTCGCCGATACTTGCTCCGCTGATCGACGGCCCGTTCCTGCGGAACCCGCCGACAAGCGGTGCTGCCCCTTTCGGGGTCGCGTCACCAGACCATGCCCCGCCGCTTGCTCACCACGCCCTGGCGGCTCGGGTCCGTCTCGACCTTGGACCTGGTCGCCGCGAGCCCCCGCGCGATGTGGAACGCCTTCGCCGGGTCGAAGCGGTCGGTCCAGGGAGCGGCGCCGCACCACGGGCCGAGCAGCCGGAACTGGTCAAGCGCGGCCTTCCACATCCGTGCCCGGACCAGGTGGTGGGCCAGCAGGTGTCGCAGTTCCGGGAGATGCGGGTCGTGTTCGGGAATCAGCGCGAGTGCCTTCGTGGCGGTCTTCAGCCGTCGGCGTTCGAGCAGTGCCCTGAACGGTTCTTCCAGGGGGTGGGACATCCCCCGCTCGTACAGTGCTCGCAGGATCAGGCCGGCCAGCGGGCTGCCCGTGGGAGCGTTGCGCACCGCGCGGCGGGCGAAGCGCATCATCGCGCGGTCGGAGCCGTGCCATTTGGCGCACCAGTACTGGAGCGCCTGCCAGTGCGCTTCGTAGTGATGCGGTGCCCGGGTGGTCAGTTCGGCCCAGAGCTTACGGAACTGCGAGTGCCGGTACTTCGCGCCACGAGCGGCAGTGATCATGACCACCCAGGGGTTCGGGTTTGCCGGGTCGAGCAGGGCGGCCCGGTGAGCCGCCTCTATCGCTGCGTGAAGTTGGGCACGGAAGTTCGCCATCGCCGCCCTGGGTACCTGGCGGGTGG
The DNA here is from genome assembly GCF_040683335.1 of Kitasatospora sp. NPDC093806. Classification (NCBI taxonomy): domain Bacteria; kingdom Bacillati; phylum Actinomycetota; class Actinomycetes; order Kitasatosporales; family Streptomycetaceae; genus Kitasatospora; species Kitasatospora sp. NPDC093806. The sequence continues at coordinate 8,090 of NZ_JBFBDO010000099.1, read as the reverse complement.
TGCCGCTGCCTCGGGTCTGCCAGGCGCGTTGCACCATGAGATGCGCCTCTACCACGGCTGCGTCGCAGCAACCGGGCTCGGCCATGCGCCACTTCCGCAGCCAGGCGTCGTCCGTGTGGGCGATCGAGACCAGCACTCCCACGCGCGACCAGCGTTCGTCCCAGTCCTGCCCGGCCGCCGCGACGTACCGTGCGGCCGGCCTCCAGTCGTCCTTCCACGCGGCGTCGGCGATCGCCTGCATCTCCCGCATCCGAGAGGCGCCCGGGGGCGGCCCGGCCCGGTCCGGCATCAGCGCGGCGCGCGGAGGCATCCCGTAGGCGGTCGGGTCGAACTCCGTCTCGATCCGGCGCCGGGTCCGGTTGGCGGCGAGGCTGGTTGAGGCGGTGATCACGACGATCGCCGCAACGAGGACCACCGCGAACACTTCTGAGGACACAGCGGCTCTTCCGTTACGTGGATGAAGGCGGCCGTTCGACCACGGCGCATCATGACACACCCGAAGTGCGTCCGCTCGGCCCGATTGACGGGTGGTAGGGCTTGGAGGGTGCCGTGCTGAACGCGTACTTCCACTGCGGGTCGGGAGTCCAGCTTGGCCCCTGCTGTTGTCAGGTCTCTGCCTTCGTGTCTTCTGTTGTTGTTTGGATGCCTTGGAGGATGAGGTCGAGGGTGGTGTGGAGTTGGGTGGTGAGGGGGGTGGGTGGGGTGGTGGGTGTGGTGTGGGTGGGTGGTGCGCACCAGCGGTAGAGGGTGCCGAGGTAGAGGTCGCGGAGGGTGTTGCCGATTTGGTGGGGGGTGTAGTGGGGGTTGAGTTCGCCGTGTTGGATGCCGTGGGCGGCGATGGTGGCGAAGAGTTCGGCGAGGTAGGGGTCTTCGAGGAGGGGTCGGCCGGCGCGGACCCAGGCCATGAGGAGGGCGTTGGTTTCTTGTTGGTGGTTTTCGTTGAGTTGGCCGAGGGCGGTCATGCAGGTGCGGAGTTGGGTGATGGCGGTGTCGGTGGGGGTGGTGGTGGTGTTCATGGTGGTGAGGAGTTGGTCGCGGCGTTTTTCGCCCCAGGCGCCGAGGAGGTCTTCTTTGCGTTGGAAGTAGTTGAAGAAGGTGCCGCGGGCGACGTCGGCGCGTTCGGCGATGAGGTCGATGCTGGTTTCGTCGTAGCCTTGTTCGGCGAAGAGGGTGATGGCTGCGTCGTAGAGGCGTTCTTTGACTTTTTGTTTGTTGCGTTCGCGGCGGCCGAGGGGTGGTGTGGTGGTGTGGGTGGGGGTCATGGGGTGGCTCCTGGGGTGGTGGTGGGGTTGGCGGGTTGGGTTGGTGCACTTCAGTTTATCTATGTGGTGTAGTTGAAGTTGGTTGTGGGTGTCTCGGTTTGGGGTCGGTTGGGGGTGGGTGGGTGGTGGTTGGGTGTCGGGGGGTGGTGTGTGGGGGGTGTGGGTGTCTGGTTTTTGATGGTTTGTCGGTTTTGTGTTGGTGGTGGTGTGGGTTTGGTGGAGGGTTGTGGGTGGGGTCGGTAGGTTGGTGGGTGGGGGGTGGGCCCGAGGTGGTTAGGTGTGGTGTCGTGGACGTTTTTTGATGGTTTGTCAGGTTTGTCGGGTCTGGGTTGGGGGGTTGGGGGATGGGTGGTGTGTGGGGTGGTGCTGGTGGTGTGGTGAGGTTGCTTGGTTTTTGGGGTTCGGAGGGGGATGGGGGGTTGCCGGATCCTGGTGGTCTGGTTGATGTGGGGTGGGATGAGGGGGAGCGGCGGTGGGTTGCGGAGTATTTGGGGCATGGGTTGGTCGCGGGTTCGTGGATGGGGGTGTCGAGGTGTCGGTTGTGTTCGTGTGTGAATGGTTCGCGTGATCTGACGGATGGTTTTTATCTGTGGCCGGAGGGGTTGGCGCATTACGTGGTGGTGCATGCTGTGAGGTTGCCGGCGGAGTTTCTCGGGCATGTGGGGCGCAGGCTTGAGGTGTTGGAGGGTCTTGAGCGGGATTCGTCGTGGTGGCGGGGTTCCGGGGGCCGGTAGAGGGTCTGGGGTGGCGGGTTGAGGCTTGCGCGGTTCTTGTTGCCGTGAGGTCTGGGTGGTGGCGGGTGTGTGGGGTCGTGGTGGTGCTGTGGGTCGTCCGGCATCGGGTGGCGGTGGGGGCGGGGTGGCGCGGGGTCGGGTGTGTTCGGGTGCGCCGGTTCTGACGGTGTGGCGGGTGGGGCGCGGCGGGTCGCGGGTCGGGTTGGTTCGGGGTGTGCCGGCGGGTCCTCACGTGGTTCGGGTGGGGACAGCGGTCGGGGCTGTGTCCGCGGTGGCTTGTGTGGGTGGGCGCGGCTGGCGCTTTCTGGGATGGTCCGTGTCCGTGTGTTCCGCTTCGGGCGGCGGGTTTGTGGCGGGCGGGCCGGAGTCGGTGTGTGGACCGGTGGGTGTGGTCGGCGCGTTGGTTGGGGGTGTTTTGGGTTCGCCGTCTGGGGGCTGGTGTGCGGGCCGGCTTGTCAGGGCTTCCCGTTGTGGGTTGAGCGGCCGGGCTCGTGCCGGCTGGTTGTGGCGGTGGGCGGGGTGGTCTGGTGGTGTCTCGGGTGGTGGTGGTCGGTGCTTGGGGGTGGGGTTTTGGGGGGTTGTCAGGTGATGGTGGTGAGGAGGTGGTGGAGGGGTTCGGGGCCGAGGAGGCGTCCGGTGGTGAGGGTGAGGCCGTAGGTGGTGTGGAGGTGGGTGCGGATTTGGGTGGCCATGAGGGAGTCGAGGCCGAGGTCGCGTAGGGGGCGGTGGTGGTCGAGGTGGTGTTCGGGGATTTCGAGGAGGTGGGCGATGTGTTGGATGAGGGCTTGGGCGGGGTGGGTGGGTTGGGTGCCGACGGCAGCGGTGGGTGTGGGTGTGTGGTGGTGGGCGGGGGTGATGGCGGGCGTGGGTGCGGGGATGGGGAGTGCGGGTGCGGGTACGGGGATGGTGCGGGTGTGGTGTGGGGTGGGGTGGGTTTGGAGGGTGATGGCGAGGAATTGGGCGAGGAGGGTGCCGTCGGGGTCGAGGAAGAGGACGTCGGCGTGGGTGTGGTGGCGGTTTCGGGTGGGGCGTAGGCGGGCGAGGGCCCAGAATTCTTTGGTGGGGGTGGTGTGGATGCGGATGGTGTCGATGTGGGTGGGGGTGTAGGTGGTGGTGGGGCGGTAGGTGGTGAGGAGGGTGAGGAGTCCGGCTTCCCAGGTGGGGGCGTGGGTGACGCGGATGCGGGTGGCGTCGGTGTCGGTGGTGGTGGGGGTGTGGGGTTGGTGGTGGGGGTTGGGGTGGTGGAGGGCGGCGGTGAGGCCGGGGCGGTGCCAGGTGTGGGGGGTGGTGGGGTGGTGGGGGGTGGTGTGGATGTTGTGGTGGGTGGCGGTGGTGGTGTTGAGGTGGTGGGGGGTGAGGTAGTGGAGGTGTTGGTTGAGGGTGTGGTGGAGGAGGTGTTGGTGGTTGGGGGGTGGGGTGGTGGTGGGTTGGGGGTGGAGGGTGGCGTGGGCGCAGGGTTGGAGGGGGGAGGTGGGGGTGTGGCGGGTTTCGGCTTGGGCGTGGCGGGTGCCGTCGGGGGCTGGGGGGTGGATGGTGATGCGGAGGGTGGCGTGGGGGAGGTCGTGGTGGGTGAGGGGGGTGTCGGTGAGGTGGATGTCGGTGAGGGTGTGGGGGTGGCCGGTGGTGGTGTGGGCGGTTTCGAGGATGGCGGCGAGGTAGGTGGTGGGGGGGATGGGGCGTCGGCCGTGGATGTGGATGGTGGTGTGGTGGTCGGTGATGTTCCAGTCGGCGAGGGGGGCTTCGCGGATGTGGGGCGCGGGCCGGCCGTCGGTGGGGGAGAAGGCGGTGGTGCCGGTGAGGGGCGTGGCGGTGTCGGCGGGGTGGGTGCCGTTGGTGGTGCGGCCGGTGGTGTCGGCGAACGTGGCGGCGGGGGCGATGCCGGGAGTGCTGGTGAGGGTGGTGTCGGCGGGGGTGGTTGGGGTGGTGTGGGTGTCGGCGGGGGTGTTGGTGGGGGTGGTGTCGGTGTTGGTGTGGGGTGTGTGGGTGGGTGTGGGGTGGGGGGTGTGGCGGAGGGTGTGGGTGTCCCAGGGGTAGGTGGGGAGGTCGTGGGTGTGGGGTGGGGTGGGTCCGTACCAGTTGTTCCAGTTGATGGTGGCGCCGTGGGTGTGGGCGCGGCCGAGGGTTTCGAGGAGGGCGAGGGGTTCGGGGTGGTTGCGGCGCAGGGTGGGCAGGGTGGTGCCGGGGGCGTGGTGGGTGTGGAGGGTTTCGTCGATGGCGGTGGTGAGGACGGGGTGGGGGCTGATTTCGAGGTAGAGGGTGTCGTGGGGGGTGAGGTGGGTGAGGGCGTCGGTGAAGCGGACGCGGTGGCGGAGGTTGTTCTGCCAGTAGGTGGGGCCGAGTTCGGTGCCGGTGAGGGGGGTGGCGGTGAGGCTGGAGATGAGGGGGGTGTGGGTGGGGCGGGGGGTGAGGTGGGTGAGGGCGGTGTTCAGGTCGTGGCTGATGTGGTCCATGTCGGGGTGGTGGGAGGCGACGTCGACGCGGATGGGGCGGCAGTGGATGTGGTGGTGTTCGAGGTCGTGGGTGAGGTGGGTGAGGGCGGTGGGGGGTCCGGCGAGGACGGTGGTGGTGGGGGAGTTCTCGGCGGCGATGTGGATGTCGGTGTAGGCGGGGTTTCGGGCGAGGTGGGTGCGGGCGTCGTGGGGGGAGAGTTCGACGTGGAGCATGGCGCCGCGGCCGGTGAGGCGGCGCATGAGGCGGCTGCGGCGGCAGATGACGGTGGCGGCGTCGTGGAGGGTGAGGGCGCCGGCGACGTGGGCGGCGGCGATTTCGCCCATGCTGTGGCCGAGGCAGGCGTCGGGGGTGAGGCCTGCTTCGGTGAGGGCGGCGGCGAGGGAGACGCCGATGGCCCAGAGGGCGGGTTGGATGTGGTCGATGCGGGTGGGGAGTTCGGTGGTGTGGGTGAGGAGGTGGGTGAGGGACCAGCCGAGTTCGGTGTGGATGGCGTTGTCGCAGGCGGTGAGGGTGGTGGCGAAGGCGGGGGAGGTGTTGAGGAGGCCGCGGCCCATGCCGAGCCATTGGGAGCCTTGGCCGGGGAAGATGAAGGCGGTGCGGCGTGGGGGGCCGTAGCCGGCGTGGGCGGTGCCGCCGGCGGGGGTGGGGGTGTTGTCGGCGAGGGTGCGCAGGTGGGTGGCGAGGGTGGTGTGGGTGTCGCCGCGGGCCCAGAGGCGGTGGGGGTGGGTGTCGCGGCGCAGGGCGGCGGCGGCGCACAGGTCGCGTAGGCGGTGGTGGCGGCCGGGGCCTTCGAGGTGGTCGGCCCAGGCGCGGGCGAGTCGGGTGAGGGAGTGGGGGGAGCGGGCGGACAGGACGAGGAGTTGGTCGGGTATCGCGGCGGCCGGGGGCGCGGGCCTGGTGGTGACGGACACCGAGGCGGTGGCGCGGGCGGCGGCGTCGGCCGTGCGGGGGACGGCGGCCGGGGAGCTGGTGGCGGTGGTCGGCGCTGTGGCCGTGCGGGGGGCGGTGGCGGTGGCCGGGGCGGTGGAGCTGGTGGTGGCGGTGGTCGGCGCGGTGGTGGTGCGGGTGGTTGCGGCGGTGTGGTCGCCGTCGGCGACAGCGCGGACCGCGGGGCTGCCGGTGGGTGAGGCGGTGCCGGTGGTGGCGGTGGCCGGGGTGCTGGCGACGGCGGTGGTGGGGGCGGTGGCGGTGGCGGGTGTGGTGTCCGTTGCGCGTGGCCAGGCCGCGGGCGGGGTCCCGCGGACGGCGGTGGCGGCGGCGGTGGCCGGGGTGTTGGCAGTGGCGGGGCGGGTGGGTGAGGCTTCGTCGGCCCAGGGTGCGGTGGCGGGGTGGGTGGCCGTGGTGGGTGTTCTGGGGGGTCGTGCGGTGGCGGAAACGGCGGTGCCCGCTACCGCCACCGCCACCGCTGCCGCCACCGCCGCCGTTTCGGTTCCTGTCCGGGGTGTGGCGGTGGGGTGTGTGCCGGTTCTGGTGGTGTGGGTGGGGCCGGTGGTGCGGGCGGCTGTGGTGGCCGTGGCCGTGGTGGTGGTGGCGGTGGTTGTGGGGCGGGTGCCGGCGGTGACGGCGTGTGGGGCTTCGTCGTCCGCTCGGGGCAGGGGCAGGGGCAGGGGCAGGGGCAGGGGCGCGGTGGCGGGTACGGCCACGGCCATGGGTGCGGTGGTGGTGGCGGGGTGGGGTGTTTCGTGGGTTTTGGTGCCGGTTTCCGTGGGGGTGGGTGGGTTGGCGGGGTGGGTGTCGGTGGGGTGGGGTGGTTCGTCCGTTCGGGTTCCCGCCGTCGTTGTCGTTGTCGTTGTGGTGTGGGTTGGTGTGCCGGGTTGCGTTGCCGTGTGGGTTGGTGTGGTGGGGGTGGGGTGGGTGCCGATGATGACGTGGGCGTTGGTGCCGGAGATGCCGAAGGAGCTGATGCCGATGGTGGCGGTGGGGTGGGTGGGGGTGAGGGGGGTGTTGCGGGTGACGATGCGGACGTTGAGGTTTTCGTCGGTGATGACGGGGTTGGGGTGGTGGCAGTGGAGGGAGGCGGGGATGGTGCCGTGGTGGGCGATGAGGACGGCTTTGATGAGGCCGGCGATGCCGGCGGCGGATTCGGCGTGGCCGATGTTGGTTTTGACGGAGCCGGTGGGCAGGGGGTGGTGGGCGGGGCGGTCGGTGGCCTGGGCGAGGGCGCGTAGTTCGACGGCGTCGCCGACGGCGGTGCCGGTGCCGTGGGATTCGACGTAGTCGAGGCGGTCGGGGGTGAAGCCGGCGGAGCGGCAGGCGGCGCGGAGCATGGCGACCTGTCCGCTGACGGCGGGTTGCAGGAGCAGGCCGCTGCCGCGTCCGTCGTTGGTGACGGCGCTGCCGAGGAGGGTGGCGAGGACGCGGTCGCCGTCGCGGTTCGCGTCGGTGAGGCGTTTGAGGATGACGACGCCGACGCCGTCGCTGCGGACGAAGCCGTTGGCGCCGGCGTCGCCGAAGCGGCAGCGGCCTTCGGGGGAGAGCATGGCGCCCTGGGAGTAGGCGATGGCGTCGTGGCTTGAGAGGACGATGTTGACGCCGGCGGCGAAGGCGAGGTCGCATTCGCCGGTGAGCAGGCTCTGGCGGGCGTTGTGGACGGCGACCAGGGAGGAGGAGCAGGCGGTGTCGAGGACGACGCTGGGGCCCAGGAGGTCGAGGGCGAAGGAGAGGCGTCCGGCGGTGACGGCGCGAAGGCGGGCGCCGGCGAGGTCGCGGATGTGGGGGCCGCCGGGGTGGGCGGAGACCTCGGAGTACTCGGCGGTGGCCTGGCCGACGAAGACGCCGGCGGGGGTGCCGGCGAGGGTGGAGGGGCGGATGCCGGCGTGTTCGAGGGCTTCCCAGGCGGTCTGCAGGAGCAGGCGCTGCTGGGGGTCGAGGGTCTTGGCCTCGGCGGGGGAGATGCCGAAGAAGGCGTGGTCGAAGGCGAAGACGTCGTCGATGAAGCCGCCGTGGCGGGAGGCGGTCTTGCCGGGGGTGCCGGAGTGGGGGGCGTGGTGGGCGGTGATGTCGAAGCGGTCGGCGGGCACGGGGGTGACGGAGTCGGTGCCGGCCAGCAGGTTGTCCCAGAACTGCGCGGGCCCGTGCGCGCCGGGGAAGCGGCAGCCCAGGCCGATGACGGCGACGGCGGCGGGGGTGGCGGGGGCGTTTTTCGTGTGGTCCATGGGAGGGGTCCAACCTCTTCTCGATCCGGCCGGGAAGGCGTTTCGGCGGTGCCGTTGGACTAGCGGGATGCAAACTTACACTGACGGCCAAGTTTGACCCCAGTGTTCTTATAAGAGAACCCGCGCCCCCGCGCGCGCCGGGCCGGCCCCGGCTGCGGGCATGCGGCGCACCCTCACGACCCTTGTCCGGCAAGGGTCCTGACGCTCCGTCCGATATGACGTGACGTCAGATCCGGCATCCGGGCACACCCCGGCGAAGGGCGCGGCGGGACCCGGCGCAGGGGACGGGATGACGGCACGTCACGGGCGCGGACGGGCGCGGACGGGCGCGCGACGGCGCCGGGAGGGACACGGCGCCGGGAGGGGCACGGCGCCGGGGGCGGTGTGCGCCGGGGACGGCCGGGGCTGCCGGCGGATGGCGTGACGTGGCGTCAGGGGCGTTGCCCCGGCGGGGCGCGGGGCGCGGTGCGCCGCATGCCCGCAGCCGG
>NZ_JBFBDO010000098.1:0-30740 GCF_040683335.1 Kitasatospora sp. NPDC093806 | reverse complement strand
GCGCTGGCCGCGGCCAGCGCGCGCCGCGAGCAGGGCGCTGGGCTTCGGGTCGTGGGTGACCCTCGGCTTGTGCGGGCCGCGCGCGGGGTGCCCGCCGTGCGGGTGCACGGCAGCGCCGAGGTGGGCCGGGCTGTCGCCCGTCACCGCGATGTCACCGACCCGGTCCGTTCTCAGCACCGTCGCACCCAGCGCCCTCAACCGGTCCACCGTCCGCGGGGACGGGTGACCGTACGGATTGCCGACACCGCAGGAGATCAGGGCCAACCGCGGACTCAACGCCGCCGCCAACTCCCAGTCCTGATGTGCCGAACCGTGATGCGCCACCTTCAACACGTCCACCTTTCTCCCTTCGCCGGCCGTCCTCAGCCGACCGAGCAGCGCCTCCTGAGCCGGCGGCTCCAAGTCACCCAGCAAGGCCATCCGCACGCCGCCCGCCAGGGTCACCAGCAGCGCGACGCTCGCGTTGTTCGCCCCCGAGGCCGCCAACGGCTCCGCTCCGTCCGGCCACAGCACCTCCCACGAGATCCCCACCCCCGCGGATCTGCGCTCGCCGCGCCCGGCCCGTAGCAACGGGACCCCGGCCTGCGCCGCCCAGCCCGCCACCCGGGCGGCCTCGCCCGGCGGATCGTCCACCGCCGTCCCCTCCACCGCCCCGACCTGCCGGCCGTGCAGCACCCCCGGCAGCCCCTCGACGTGATCGGCGTGGAAGTGCGTCGCCAGGAACAGCGGCACCCGGGTGATGCCGAGGTCACGCAGACAGCGGTCGGCGGCCTGCGGATCCGGACCGGCGTCCACCACCACCGCGCTGTCCGGCGGTCTGCCGTCCCCCGGCACGACCGGCAGCACCAGCATGTCGCCCTGCCCCACGTCACACATGACCAGTCGCCAGTCCGGGGGTGGCCAGCCGGTCGCGATCCGCGCGAGCAGCGGCGGCCGCACCAACACCATCAGCAGCACCAGGAGCAGGACGCCCGCCACCACCGGGCGGGCCCAGCCACGGGGCCGCAGCACCAGGGGAACCGTGCCGCAGAGCGCCGCCGTGCCGACGGCGAGGCTCACCGTGCCGAACCAGCCGCCCGGCCAGGAGAGTTGCCCGCCCGGCAGTTCGGCCCCGTGCCTGGCCACCGCGGCCAGCCAGCCGGCCGGGACGGCTGCGGGCTCGGCCAGCAGCCGGGCCAGCGCCGGGGAGAGCGGGTCGAGCACGAGGACTGCGAAGCCGAGCAGCGTCGCCGGGGCCACCGCCAGCTCGGCCAGCAGATTGCAGGGAATCCCGACCAGGCTGACATGCCCGGAGAGCACCACCGTCACCGGCGCGCAGAGCGCCTGGGCCGCCGCCGTCGCCCCGACGGCGCCCGCGAGGTGGTGCGGCCAGCCCCGAGCCCGCAGGGCCGCCGCCCAGCGCGGACCGACGACCAGCAGACCCGCCGTGGCGAGCACCGACAGCAGGAACCCGAACGAACGGGCCAGGTAAGGGTCGAGCAGGACCAGCAGCAGAGCCGTACCCGCCAGCGCCGGCACCGCCTGGCGCGGACGGCCGGTGGCCAGCGCCAGCAACCCGATCAGCCCCGTCCCCGCCGCCCGGAGCACACTGGGCTCGGGGCGGCAGATCGTGACGAAGGCCAGCGTGACGGCGGCCCCGAGCAGCGCCGTGGTGCGCAGCGGGATCCCCAGCAGGGCGGCCAGGCCGCGCCGCTCGGCGGTACCGGCCCGGGTGGGCGCGCCGAGCAGGACGCCCAGCACGATCGCGAGGTTGGCTCCGCTGACCGCGACCAGGTGGGCCAGGTCGGTGTCCCGGAACGCCGCCCAGAGACCGTCCGGCAGGCGTGACGTGTCGCCGACGACGAGGCCGGGCAGCAGCCCGCGCTCATCCGGCGGCAGGCCGTCGGTGGCCGTGCGCAGACCGGCTCGCAGTCGCCCGGCGATCCGCTGAGGCAGGCTGGGCGGGGCGAGCTGTCGAGGCTCGCCGTGGGCGATCAGCAGCGCCGCCGACTCGCCGTCGTTCTCACCCGGCGGACGGACCGTCACCTCGACGGCCAGCCGGGCCGAGGGCAGCAGCCGTTCCCAGGCGCTCACGTCCTCGCCGCGGGCCAGGAGCGTGACCGGGGTGCGGGTGCGGACGGTCTGCGGGCCGGAGCCGCCGGGGAGGTGGGTGTCCTGGGCCGGGCCCTCAGGGACGGTGACGCGGTCCACGACGGCGTCCAGGGTCAGCAGGCGCTGCCCGGCCGAGGCCCCGCCCGTCCGGGACGTGTGGACGCGCGGGTCTCCGGTGACGGTGAGTTCGATGCCGAGGTCCGGCGCCGGGGTGGCGCCGTGGGCCAGCTCGGGGATCGGCCCGCGGTGCAGGTCCGCGGTGTGCAGCAGGGTGGCGGCCGTGGCGGCGGCGCCGGTCAGCAGGACGACGGCCAGCGTCACGGCGGCGGACCGGTCGCGCCACCGCTGTCTGCCCGCGCCCGGACGGCGGGTCAGCAGGAGGATCCCGAGAAGCGCGGCCAGGCCTGCGACCGTCGAGAGGGCGGCGCCGTGTCCGGGACCCAGCCCGAGGATCGCGGCCGTCACCGCCCAGGCGGCCAGGGCCGGCAGGAGCAGGCGGAGGTCGCTCGGGACGGGTGTGGTGGGGGACGGCGTGGGGCTCTCCTTCGTGGGGAGAGTGGGAGCGGCAGCGGTGGCGGCGATGGCGGTACCTCCCTTCGGAGAGGGCAGTCGGACGCGGGGGAAACGGCTCGGGGTCAGAGGGTGAGCAGCGGGCGGAGTTCCGCGTAGGTGCGGTCGCCGATGCCGCTGACCTGCCGGAGCTGGTCGAGCGAGCGGAAGGCGCCGCCGTGGGAGGCGCGGAACGCGATGATGCGCTGGGCGAGGGTCGGTCCCACGCCCGGGAGTGTGTCGAGCTGTTCGAGCGTCGCGTGGTTGAGGCTGACCGGCTGTCTCGACGGACCGGTGAGGAGCGGCGGCCCAGGCCCCGCCCCGGCGGGAGGCTGCGGGCCCGGCTCGCCGACGAGGATCTGCTCGCCGTCGGTCAGCACCCGGGCCAGGTTGAGGTTCCTGGTGTCCGTCCCGGGCAGCGGCCCGCCGGCCACCCGCAGGGCGTCGGCGACCCGGGAGCCGCTCGGCAGGATGTGCACACCCGGTGTGTGGACCCGGCCGCCGACGTCGACCACCACGACGGTGGACGACGCGGTGCCGGACACGTCGCCGATGGCCGCCGCCCCGGTCCCGCCGTCGGACGGCAGGTCCGGTCCGGGGCCGGGGCCGCCGGACGGGACGGACGCGACCGCCACCGCCGGGACCTCGACCGGTTGCGGCCGGGCCAGCCAGAAATGCTGGACGCCGTACCCGACGGTGAGCAGCAGGAGGACGAGCAGACCGAGCGCCGCCCGTCGGTCGAGCGCCAGCGCGTGGCCCGTCCACCGGGGGCCGGCACGCTCGGTCGTGGCGTGCTCGGGCGCGGCACCGTCCGGCCCGGCGTCACCCGGCGTGGCCGCCCCCGGGGACGGACCGCCGGGCGGGCCGGTCGCCGTCGGGGCGCCGACCGTCGGGGCGCCGACCGTCGGCGGCGGGTCCGCCACCGGTGTCTCGTACACCGAGGGCTCGGCGTCCGGCGGGCCTTCGGCGGACTCCGGCAGGAGTGCCGCCATCCGCAGGCCCGCGGTCGCGTTGATCTGCTGGATCTCGTGGCGCTTACGTGCGCCGATACGCATGCTCGTCATGCGGAGCACGGTAGGAGTCGCCGCGGAATCGGGCGGAAGTCACCGAAAGCCTGTGGACAACCCCGGGGTTGTGGACAGAAAAGGTCACTCGGGAGAGGGAGAAGAGCACCATCGCATTGACCAAGCGGGCCGGGCCAAAGGGCCGGGGCCGCAGGGCCAAAGGGCCGCAGGGCCGAGCCGGCCTCAGCGCGGTGCGACCACCACGGCCAGCAGCCCCGGCCCGACGTGTGCGCCGATCACCGCGCCCACCTCGCCCACGTACAGGTCGCACAGCCCCGGCACCCGCTCCCGCAGGCGTTCGGCGAGCGGTTCGGCGCGGTCCTCGGCGGCCAGGTGGTGGACCGCGATGTCGACCTCCCGCTCCCCCGCCCGCTCGACCGCGATCTCCTCCAGCCGGGCGATCGCCCGGGACGCGGTGCGCACCTTCTCCAGGGGTTCGATCCGCCCCCCGTCCAGGTGCAGCAGCGGCTTGACCGCGAGCGCCGAGCCCAGCAGCGCCCGCGCGGCACCGATCCGGCCGCCCCGGCGCAGGTACTCCAGCGTGTCGACGTAGAAGAAGCCGCTGGTCCCGGCCGTCCGCCGGCCGACGGCCGCCGCCACCTCGTCCAGGCTCTGCCCCGCCTCGATCGCCTCGGCGGCCGCCAGCACGCCGTAGCCGAGGGCCATGCCGACGAGTCGGCTGTCCACCACCCAGACCGGGACCGGCGCCTCCGCGGCCGCCAGCCGGGCGGCCTCCGCCGTCCCGGACAGCTCGCCGGAGATGTGGACCGAGACGATGCCCCGCGCGCCGGTCTCGGCGGCCGCCCGGTAGGCGGCGGCGAAGGACTCCGGACTGGGCCGGGAGGTGGTCACCCGGTGCTTGCCGCGCAGGGCCTCGGCGACGTCCTTCGGGGAGATCTCGACCCCCTCGGCGCGCACCTCGTCGCCGACCACGACGCTCAGCGGGACGACGGTGATCCCGTACCGGTCGACGGCGGGCTGGGGCAGGTAGGCCGTGGAGTCGGTGACGAGTGCGAGGTCGGCGGGCATGTCGGCGGGCATGAGGCGGAGGTTACTCCCCGCCCGGCCCGGACGGCAGCATCCGGGTGATCCCGCTCAGCCCGCGGAGGGGCCGGCGGTCGGCTTGCGCAGACGCTGCGCGAGCTTGGCCACCGGGTCGGAGAGGCCCAGCAGTTCCTCGGCGCTGGGCCGGCCGCCCCGGCCGTCCGGGAGTGCGGACCGGGCCGCCCCCGGGTCCGCACCGGAAGAAGCCCCCGAAGCCCCCGAGGCACCAGCAGCCCCCGAAGCCCCCGAGGCCCCCGAAGCGGTGTCCCAGTGCCGCAGCGCCCCCGCCTCGTCCTCGCACTCCTGGCTCAGCCGGCTCAGCTCGTCGTCCGCGAACCGGTGCATCCGGTCCTGCGCGGCCCAGCGCATGGTCTCCGCCGAGTGCGTGATCCGCTCGGCCCGCTCCCGCAGCTCGGGCAGCTTCGCCGCGATCCGCCCGACGTCCGGCTCCCGCTCCAGGAGGCGCAGCTCGCCGTCGAGCTCCGCCGCGTGGGCGTCCAGCCGGGCGAGCAGCGCGAGCGCCTCGGTGAGCTGGCCGTCCTGGGTGACGGCGCCTTCCAGGACCTGCCGGGTGCCGGTCAGGGAGGTCCGCAGGTCCAGTCGGACGGCGGAGATCTGCTTCGGCGGGCCGGTCTGCGCGTAGGTCTTGGCCTTGAGGGTGACGTTCTCCACCGCGCGCCGGGCCTTGGCCTCCTGGCGTTCCATCGTCTCGCCGACCGCCCGGGCCGCCTTCACCAGGCCGACCACGACCAGCGCCGCCACCGCGAGCCCGACCAGCACGGCCAGTCCGACCATCACCGCGAGCACGTCCATCACGAGCCACCTTCCGCCAGCCGAACCGGCCCCCACCGGGCCCAACGCGGGCCGGGCCACCGAGGGTTCCACCGTAGCCCCGGGACCGGCCCGGCAGGCGGGCGTTCGGGGGCGTCGGGCCGGAGATCAGGGACAGATAGGGGTTCACCCCGACACCCGGGGCCCGCACGACCGCGGCGGGACGGATCCCCCGCACGACCGCGACGGAGCAGGCCCGCCACCAACACCGCGGAGCAGGCCCGCCCCCAACGCCGCAGGGCGGGCGCCCCCGAAGGAACGCCCGCCCCGCCGCCCGGGGGCCGGTTTCACCCGGCCCCCACCGCACTCGCCCGGCCTCAGCCGGTGACGATGTTGACCAGCTTCGGCGCCCGCGCGATCACCTTGCGCACCTCCGCACCGCCGATCGCCGCGACGACCGCCGGGTCGGCCAGCGCCAGCGCCTCCAGCTCGGCGTCCGAGATCGACGGCGCGACCTCCAGCCGGGCCTTGACCTTGCCCTTGACCTGCACGACGCAGGTGACCGTCTCGTCGACGACGTACGCGGGGTCGGCCACCGGGTAGTCGGCGTACGCCAGCGTCTCGCCGTGGCCCAGCCGGCGCCACAGCTCCTCCGCGATGTGCGGGGCCAGCGGGGCGACGGCCAGCACCAGCTGCTCGGCCACCGGGCGCGGCGTGGAACCACGCTTGACCAGGTGGTTGTTCAGCTCGATCGCCTTGGCCACGGCGGTGTTGAAGCGCAGCCCGGCCAGGTCGCCGCGGATGCCGTCGACGGCCTTGTGCAGGACGCGCAGCGTCGCCTCGTCGGGCGTCTCGTCGGTGACGACCAGCTCGCCGGTGGACTCGGAGACGACGTTGCGCCACAGCCGCTGCAGGAAGCGGTACGAGCCGACGACGGCGCGGGTGTCCCACGGGCGGGAGACGTCCAGCGGGCCCATCGACATCTCGTACAGGCGCAGCGTGTCGGCGCCGTACTCGTCGGCGATCTCGTCGGGGGCGACGGCGTTCTTCAGGGACTTGCCCATCTTGCCGGCCTCGCGCTTGACCGGCTCGCCCTGCCAGAAGTAGCCGCCGTCGCGCTCCTCGACCTCGGCGGCGGGCACCGGGAAGCCCCGCTCGTCGCGGTAGACGTCGGCGGTGATCATGCCCTGGTTGAACAGCTTGTGGAACGGCTCGACGGAGGAGACGTGCCCCAGGTCGTGCAGCACCTTGTGCCAGAAGCGGGCGTACAGCAGGTGCAGGACGGCGTGCTCGGCACCGCCGACGTACAGGTCGGCGCCGCCGCCGGGCTTCTGCTCGGTGGGGCCCAGCCAGTACCGCTCGTTGGCCGGGTCGACGACCTTCGCGGAGTCGGTCGGGTCGATGTAGCGCAGCTCGTACCAGCAGGAGCCGGCCCAGTTGGGCATGGTGTTGGTCTCGCGGCGGTACTTCTTCGGGCCGTCGCCCAGGTCCAGCTCGACGTTGACCCAGTCCTCGTTGCGGGACAGCGGGGTCTTCGGCTTGGAGGTGGAGTCGTACGCGTCGTAGGTGTGCGGCGAGTAGTCGTCGACCTGGGGGACCTCGACGGGCAGCATCGACTCGGGCAGGGCGTGCATGACGCCGTCCTCGTCGTAGACGACCGGGAAGGGCTCGCCCCAGTACCGCTGGCGGCTGAACAGCCAGTCGCGCAGGCGGTAGTTGACGGTGCCCTCGCCGATGCCGCGCTCGGCCAGCCAGGTGGTGACGGCGGCCTTGGCGTCGACGACGCTCAGGCCGTCCAGCGAGACGCCGTCCGAGACGCCGTCCGAAGTCCCCTCCGCGTGCGCGGAGTTGACGATGACGGAGTCGTACGTGTCGAACGCGTCGTCCCACTCGGCCGGGTCCTCGCCGCGCCCGTCGGTGGGCTGGACGACGCAGCGCATCGGCAGCTCGAAGGCGCGCGCGAAGGCGAAGTCGCGGTGGTCGTGGGCGGGGACGGCCATGATGGCGCCGGTGCCGTAACCCATCAGCACGTAGTCGGCGATGAACACGGGCACGGGCTCGCCGCTGACCGGGTTCACGGCGTAGGCGCCGGTGAAGACGCCGGTCTTGACCTTGGCCTCGACCTGCCGCTCGACGTCGGACTTGGCGGCCGCGGTGGCGCGGTAGGCGGCGACGGCCTCGGCGGGGGTGGCGGCGCCGCCGGTCCACTCCTCCCGGGTGCCCTCGGGCCAGGCGGCGGGGACGATCGAGTCGACCAGGTCGTGCTCGGGGGCCAGCACCATGTAGGTGGCGCCGAACAGGGTGTCGGGGCGGGTGGTGAAGACGGTGATCTTCCGGCCGTCGACGGCGAAGTCGACCCGGGCGCCCTCGGAGCGGCCGATCCAGTTGCGCTGCTGCAGCTTGATGGCCTCGGGCCAGTCCAGCAGGTCCAGGTCGGCGATCAGCCGGTCGGAGTAGGCGGTGATCCGCATCATCCACTGGCGCAGGTTGGACTTGAAGACGGGGAAGTTGCCGCGCTCGGAGCGGCCGTCGGCGGTGACCTCCTCGTTGGACAGCACGGTGCCCAGGCCGGGGCACCAGTTGACCGGCACCTCCTTGGCGTAGGCCAGCCGGTACTCGCCCAGGACCTCCTCGCGCTCGCCGGCGCTCAGCGCGGCCCAGTCACGGCCGCCGGGCACCTCGCGCGAGCCGTCGGCGAACTCGCCGATCAGCTCGGCGATCGGGCGGGCCTTGCCGGCCTGCTCGTCGTACCAGGAGTTGAAGATCTGCAGGAAGATCCACTGGGTCCAGCGGTAGTACTCCGGGTCGATCGTGGCGATCGAGCGGCGCGGGTCGTGGCCCAGGCCCAGCCGGCGCAGCTGCTGGCGCATGTTGGCGATGTTGGCCTCGGTGGAGACCCGCGGGTGGGTGCCGGTCTGCACCGCGTACTGCTCGGCGGGCAGGCCGAACGAGTCGTAGCCCAGGGTGTGCAGCACGTTGTGGCCGTTCATCCGCTGGAAGCGGGCGAACACGTCGGTGGCGATGTAGCCCAGCGGGTGGCCGACGTGCAGGCCCGCGCCCGACGGGTACGGGAACATGTCCATGATGAAGCTGTGCGGCTTCGCGGCGACGTCACCGGCGGCCGGGTCGGCCAGGTCCCCGGCCGGGTTGGGGGCGTGGAACGTCCCCTCCTTCTCCCAGATGTCCTGCCAGCGGGACTCGATCTCGGCCGCCAGGGCGGCGCTGTACCGGAACGGCGCGGTCGTGGTCTCGGCCGCGCCGGACGCAGGGGTCGTCTCGCTCATGGTCCTTCAAGCTCCATCGATGTCAGTTGGCGAACCGGCGTCTCGGGCCGGCGACGGGACGGGCGCCCCGGCCGGGGAGTCCGGGCGGATGCCGGGCGGGACCCGGCCGGAAAACAAAAAAGCCCCTCGCAGGAGGGGACGCCACGCCGACTCCGGCTCCGCCCGTGGGCGTGGCCGGTCCTGGTCAGCGCGGCCGGCTAAGGAGCAGGCGCACGGTTCGCATGGGCTCAGGGTACCGCAAGGGGGTCAGGCCCCTCCCGGCGATACCGCCGACAGGCCCACCGCGGCACGCCCGCCCACGCCCTCGGCCTCGCCCGTACCCGCGCCCGCACCCTCGTCCGACGCGGCCGGGGCCGCGCTGCCGGCAGCCGGGGCCGCGCTGTCGAGCGACGCACCGGACTCCGCCTCCGCCGCCGCGTCCGCCGACCGGAAGGCGGCGTCGATCTCCCGCAGCGCCCGCGCGACCCGCTCCGACTGCATCCCGGCGGCCAGCGCCCGGGCCCGGTCGGCGGTGCGCGCCGCCTCGACGGGGTCGCCGGCGCGGCGCTGCGAGTCCGCCAGCCGGACCATCAGCAGGGCCCGGGCCCGCGCCCGGCCGGGGCCGAGGCCCGCCACCGCCTCGGTCAGCAGGGCCTGGGCCCGCTCGTGGTCGCCCAGGAACAGATAGCCCTCCCCCACCATCCCGGCGAGATCGGCCCGCCCCTCGTCCCCGGCCCCGACGCCCGCACCGCCGACACCGACTCCCCCAGCACCAGCACCACCATCGCCCCAAGCACCAGCGCCACCACCGACGCCAGCACCAGCACCACCACCGACAGCAGCACCGGCACCGTCCAGCTCCGCGAACGCCCGCCCCGCCGCCTCCGCCAGCGCCGCGCCGTCGCCCCGCCGCCCGTAGGCGCGCGCGATCCGCCCCAGCTGCAGCGCCCGGTCGGCCGGCCCGAGCGCGCCCCCGGCCGACGCGACGGCGTCCGCGAGGACGGTGACCGCGTCCAGCCCGCGCCCGCCCGCGCTCTGGGTGGCCAGCACCGCGAGCCCGCCGAGCACGGCCACCCCGGCCCGCCGCTCGCCGCTGAGGTGCGCGGCGCGCAGCGCGGCCGCGAACGCCCGCTGCGCGGTGGCGTCGTGGCCGAGGTCGTACGCGGCCCAGGCGGCCAGCCGGGCGAGCCGGCCGGCCGCGCCGTACAGCGCCCGGCCGAGCGGTTCGTCGTACGCGCCGAGCTCCAGCAGTTTGGTGACCATGGCCAGTTCGGCACGGGCGGGACCGAGGACGAGGCCACCGCCGCAGGACCGTTCCAGCCGCCGCTTGGCGCGGTGGGCGTCGGCGAGTTCACGGATCACCGCGGGGTCGACCCGCAGCGCGCCGTCGCCGCCGAGGGCGGGCGGCGGGGTGGTCAGCCGGCGGGCGGCCGCGGCGAGGTCGGCGCCGCGGAACAGGTCGGTGAGGCGGACGGGGCCCGCGTCGGCGGCGGTCTCGCGCAGCGCGGTCTGCGCGGTGTCGGCGGTCCACGGGTCGGTGAGCAGCCGCGGGGAGAGGATCTTGGCGCCGCGGTGGCCGCCCATCCGGCCCCAGAGCTGTTCGTAGGTGACGGCGATGCCGAGGGTGCGGCTGAGCACCTCGCAGACGGCCTGGTCGTGCGGGCTGCGCGGGACCATGCCGCGGTCGCGCCACTTGTAGGGGGCGGTGGAGCTGATCGCGAGCCGGGCGGGGAGGGTGAGGTTGACCTCGCGGGCGAGCCGTTCGGGGTTCCAGCCGAGCTGGTGGAGTATCCGGGCGAGTTCCTCGTTGCGCCTGCGCTCCAGATCGGCCATGACTCCGACGGTAGCGGTCCGCCGGGGACGGGCGCCCGGACCTCGGGAAATCCGGGAAAGCGGGGAGAAGAACGCCCGGGAACGCCGAAGGCCGCCTCCCGTTCGGGAGGCGGCCTTCGTTTCCTGTGGAGCTACGGGGAATTGAACCCCGGACCTCTTGCATGCCATGCAAGCGCTCTACCAACTGAGCTACAGCCCCTTGACTTGCGTTGTCACCGGGGGTTTCGTTCCGTTTCCCTCGGCGACATCGACTACTTTACACGCTCCGAGGGGTGCTCCACGAATCCGTTTCCGGGGCGGGCCCGGGACCCCGCCCCGGACCCGCCGCCGACCCACTCCAGGCCCGCTCCCGGGCCCTCTCCCAGGCCCACTCCGGGCCCACTCCCCAGGCCCGCTACCGCTCCGACCGCCCCGCCCGCCGGGCCCGGCCGGCGAACAGCGCGGCGAGCGCGCCCGCCCCGCCGACCGCGGCCGTGGCCACCAGCAGCGCGTGCCCGGAGTCGGCGGCGGAGGCCGACGGCCGGACGGCGCCGAGGAAGACCGAACCGAGCAGCGCCACCCCGACGACCTGGCCGAGCTGGAGGGCCGTGACCAGCACCCCGCTCGCGTCGGCGGCGTCGGCCGGGGCGACCCGGGCGAGCGCCCGGGCGAACAGCGGCGCGTAGGCGACGCCCGCGACCAGCCCGGTCGCGCCGGTCACCAGCAGGGCCGCCGCGCCGATGCCGGACCCGTCGCGCAGCAGGACGCCGAGCAGCAGGTAGCCGGGGCCGAGCAGGGCGGTGCCGAGCAGCGGCAGGACGCCGTGCAGCCGCCGGGGCAGCCGCTGCCAGTACAGGCTGCCGAGGCCGAAGCCGACGGCGATCGGCGCCGAGCAGAGCCCGGCGTGCAGCGCGCTGTGGCCGAGGCCGGACTGCTGGTGCAGGGCGAAGGCGAACATGAAGCCCGCGAAGGCCGCCATGATCATGAACAGCGAGCCGACCGCGGGGAGCAGGCCGGGCGCGCCGAGCACCCGCCCGGTGATCAGCGGTTGGCCGCCGCGCCGGGCGATCCGCCGTTCGACGACCGCGAACAGCGCGAACAGCAGCGCGCTGGCGCCGAGCATCAGCCACCCCCAGGCGGGCCAGCCGAACTCGTGGCCGAGCACGAGCGGGACGACCAGCAGGCCGAGGGCGGCCGCGAGGACCAGCAGGCCCGGCAGGTCGACGCCGCGCTCCCGGTCGCCGGGCAGGTCGGGCAGCAGCCGGGCGCCGGCGGCGAGCAGCAGCACGCCGATCGGCAGGTTGACCAGGAACACCGGGCGCCAGCCGGCGCCGAACAGGTCGGCGCTGACGAGCACCCCGCCGAGCACCTGCCCGGCCGCGATGCCGCCGGCCAGGACGGCCGAGTAGAGGCCGAGCGCGCGGGTGCGGGCCGGACCGGTGAAGGTGCGCTGCAGCAGGCTCATCACCTGCGGGACCAGCAGGGCCGCGCCGGCACCCTGGAGCAGCCGGAAGGCGATCAGCCAGCCGGTCGCGGGGGCGAGGCCGCAGGCCAGCGAGGCGGCGGTGAAGACGGCAAGGCCGGCCTGGAAGAGCCGGCTGTAGCCGTACCGGGCGCCGAGCCGGGCGCCGGTGATCAGCAGCACCGCGTAGGCGACGGTGTAGCCGGCCACGACGAACTGGAGGGCGGCGCCGGTGGCGTGCAGGTCGGCGCGGATGGTCGGCACGGCGACGTTGACGATGGCGGTGTCGAGGACGGCCATGAACTGGCCGCCCAGGACGAGCGCGAGGAGCGGCCCGGGCCGGGCGGGCCGGGAACCACCGCCGGGCGCGGCGGCGGCCGCGGGTACGGCGGCGGGTCGGGTCTGGAGTCGGGTCATGACCCGAGCCTCGCGGCGGCCCGGTACCGGTGGTTAGAGCCTGCCGATCCTGGTAGTGGCAGCACCCTGTTCCGCCCCACCGGGCTGCGGCACGATGGCCGGTATGACCGCCGTGGACTCCCTCGCCGTCGCGCCCGCCCCCGCCCCCGTCCCCGCCGAACGGAACTGCCCCGACCCGCGCGACCGCCGCCGCACCGAGCTGGCCCGGTACCTGCGCGCCTGCCGGGCCCGGGTCTCCCCCGAGGACGTCGGCCTGCCGCCCGGTCTGCGCCGCCGCACCCCGGGCCTGCGCCGCGAGGAGGTGGCGCAGCTCGCCGGGGTCGGGGTGACCTGGTACACGTGGCTGGAGCAGGGCCGCCCGATCAACGCCAGCGCGCAGGTGCTGGCCGCGGTGGCCCGGGTGCTGCTGCTGGACGCCGCCGCGCGCGAGCACCTGTTCCGGCTGGCGGGGGTGGCGGTGCGGCCGTCGGCGCAGCCGGAGCCGCCGGTCCTGGACCCGTCGACGCAGCTGATCCTGGACGCGCTGGTGCCGCTGCCGGCCGCCGTGTCCAACAGCCGGTTCGACGTGCTGGCCTGGAACGCCCCGTACGAGGCGCTGTTCGCCGCGGGCCGGCCGCGGACGGACGACGGCTGGTTCAACAGCCTGTGGTGCACGGTCACCACCCCGGAGTGCTGCAACCCGTTCGTGAACCGCGGCGAGCAGCTGCCGCAGATGGTCGCGGTGCTGCGCGGCGCGTACGGCAAGCACCTGGGCGAGCCGGTCTGGGAGGACTTCGTGCGGTCGCTGCTGGCGGCGAGCGGGGAGTTCCGGGAGCTGTGGGCGCGTCAGGAGGTGGCCGCGCGGCGGACCTCGCTGAAGGTGTTCCGGCATCCGCTGGTCGGGGTGCTGCGGCTGAACGCGGCCTATCTGACCGTCCCGGGGGTGCCGGAGGCGTTCGTGCTGGTCTACACGCCGGAGGGGCCGGTGGACCGCGAGCGGATCGAGCGGATGGCGGCGCTGTCGCCGGGCGGCTGGTCCAACCCCTGCGACCACGCCGGGGCGGTCTGCTGACGGATCCGGCCCCGGAAGACCCCTGAACGGTCCCGGAACGGCGAAGAGGCCGCCACCCACCGGGTGACGGCCTCTTCCGCGCTGTGGAGCTACGGGGAATTGAACCCCGGACCTCTTGCATGCCATGCAAGCGCTCTACCAACTGAGCTACAGCCCCGCAACACGCACGGCCCTCGCGGACCGCAGGTGCGGAGTGGAGCTACGGGGAATTGAACCCCGGACCTCTTGCATGCCATGCAAGCGCTCTACCAACTGAGCTACAGCCCCGCACTCACCGGATCTCCCGCTTCCCTTCCGGGCCGCGTTCCCTCCGTGCGAACGAGGAAGACTCTACCGGTCAGGCCCGGAACTACGAAATCCGCTCCCCGTAGACCACTCCGCGCCCCCTCCCGGACACCTGCGCGGGTGTCCGCCGGGGCCGCCCCCAGCGGTCCGCTCAGGTGTCGTCGCCGATCACCGGCTGCGGCAGGGTGCCCGCGTTGTGCTCCAGCAGCCGCCAGCCGCGGGTGCCCCGGCCGAGCACCGACCAGCAGCAGTTCGACAGCCCGCCGAAGCACTCCCAGAGCGCCGCCTCCATGCCGAGCATCCGCCCCAGCATGGTGCGGATGGTGCCGCCGTGGCTGACCACGACCAGGGTGCCGTTCTCGGGCAGCTTCTCGGCCGCGTCCAGCACCACCGGCACCGCGCGGTCGGCGACCTCGGTGGAGAGCTCGCCGCCGCCGCGCCGGACCGGCTCGCCCTGCGCCCAGGCCGTGTACTCCTCGGGGTAGCGGGCCCGGATCTCGGCGTTGGTCAGCCCCTGCCAGGAGCCCGCGTAGGTCTCCCGCAGCCCCTCGTGGTGCTCGACGGCCAGGCCGGTGACCTTGGCCAGCTCCTCGGCGGTGTGCCGGGCCCGCTGGAGGTCCGAGGAGATCAGCAGGTCCGGGCGGAGGCCGGAGAGCAGCCGGGCGGCCCGCTGGGCCTGACGCACGCCCTCCCCGGTCAGCGCGATGTCCGTGGTGCCCTGGAACCGCGATTCGAGGTTCCAGGACGTCTGGCCGTGCCGCCAGAAGACGATGCGCGGGCCGCGCGCGTCCCGGCTCAGCTGTAGTCCTCGGCGCCGAAGTCGTCCGCCGGGGCCTGCTCGGCCGGGGCGACGGCGTTGCCGGCCGCGTCGGTGTGGGCGTCCGGGCGGTTGCGGGAGGCCAGCGCGTCCTCCGGCAGGGGCAGCTCGGGGCAGTCCTTCCAGAGCCGGTCGAGGGAGTAGAAGGAGCGCTCCTCGGAGTGCTGGACGTGCACCACGATGTCGAGGTAGTCGAGCAGGATCCAGCGGCCGTCCCGCTCGCCCTCCCGGCGCACCGGCTTGATGTCCAGCTTCTCGCGCAGCTGGTCCTCGATCTCCTCGGCGATCGAGCGGACCTGGCGGTCGTTGCTCGCGGAGGCGATCAGGAAGGCGTCGGTGATCGACAGCACCTCGCTGACGTCGAACGCGACGATGTTGTGGGCCAGCTTGTCGGCCGCCGCCTGGGCGGCGACGTTGATGAGTTCCTGGCTGTGCTCAGTGGCGGTCACGGTGTTCTTCCGGCTCGGCTGCTTGGGGCGCCCCGGCGCGTGGGGCGCAGGGGATCGCCTTCCAGGATCTCACGCCGCTCCGGTGGCCCCGGAACCGTTTTCCGGAGCCACCCGCCCGCCGGGGTCGCACGACGCCCGCACGATGCCCGCGCGGGGCCGACGCGGCACCCGCCCCGGACGCCGCGCCCGCCCGCGCCGGACCCGCGCTGACCCGCGCCTACTGCGTCTTCGGCGGCACGTAGTCCTTGCCGAGGACGACCACCAGGTCCGCGTTCTGCGCGTCCCCGACCTTCTTCACCGCCGTCTCCGGCAGGTTGAGGCTGGTCGCCAGCGACTTCGCGGCGGCCTGCCGGGCGTCGTCGGTGTAGCGGATCTCACTGGCGGCCTGCGGCGCGGTCTTCGCCCCGCCCGGGACGAAGGTGAGGCCCGCGTTGACCACCTGGACCTGCGCGGCGGCGGCCGCCAGGTCGTTGCCGCTGGCGTCCTGGAGGGAGACCCGGGCCGGCGCGTCGGCGTTGGTCGCCGCCTTGACGGTGCCGCCGAGCACCTCCTTGACCTGCTTCCCGGCGGTGGCCTCGTCCAGCGTGCCGTCCGGCTTGACGGTGAGCGTGGCGGTGCCGAACTGCCCGCCCTTGGCGAGCTGGGACAGCTGGGCGAGCACCCCGGCGAGCGCGTCCTCGGGCAGCGAGGGGTCGAGCACCGCGTTCATCCGGTGCACGTCGTCCTTGGCGTCCTTGAACTCCACCGGCATGGTGCGCACCACCGCGTCCATCACCTGGCCGAACCGGGCGAGCTGGGCGTCGCGGTTCTCCCCGGCGTTCTGCAGGGTGGCGTAGGCGACCGCGGCCTTTCCGCTGAGCAGGGTGTTCTTGCCGGCGGCGGAGAGCACCTTGCCGTCCGGCTTGCCGGCCTCGCGCGTCTCGGCGTTGGTGTCCACCCGGACGCCGCCGAGCTGGGAGACCAGCAGTTCCAGGTAGGGGGTGTCGAGCCGCCAGGTGCCGGCGACCGGGGCGCCGAGCACGGTGGCCAGGCCGTCGCGGGCGCCGGAGGCGCCGACGGCGTCCATCGCCTGGCCGACCGTGGTGACCGGCGGGTCGCCCGGGCCGGGCAGCCGCAGGGTGTCGGGCAGCAGCAGGACGGTGCCCTTCTTCCCGGCGGCGTCGTTGACCAGCAGCGCGCTGGAGACCTTGCCCTGCAGGTCGCGCAGGTGGACCACGTTGACCTGGCGCGGTCCGGCGGCGGCCGCCGCGTTCTCCTTGTCGCCGGTGAACCACAGGTAGCCGCCGACGCCGGCCCCGGCGAGCGCCAGCACCACACCGGCGGCGATCAGCCGGTTGCGCAGCTTGCGGCGGCGCTCGGCGCGCACCTCGCTGCGGGACTCGGCGAACTTGAGCCAGTCGATGACGTCCTCGGTCTCCTCCGCCTCCTCGTCGACGAAGGTGAACTCGCCCGTGGGGTAGGAGTCATCGGGGACCTTGGCGGCGCGGCCCTTGCCGGCGCGGGACCCGCCGACCTGCTCGGACGGCGGCTCGGGCCGGGCCGGGGCGGGCTCGGCGGCGGCCGGCCGGGACACCCGGGGGCGCGGCGGCACGGCCGCGGGCACGGGGGTCGGGGCGGGCGCGGCGGGCTCCGGTACGGGGGCCGGCTCCGGCTCGACGACGACCGGCATCGCCGCGGTCGCGTACGGCTGCTGGGCCTGCTCGTAGCCGCCCTGCTGCTGCTCGTACGGCTGGTAGCCGCCCTGCTGGTACTGCTCCTGGTACCCGTAGCCGCCCTGCTGCTGCCCGTACTGGTCGTACTGACCCGGCCGGCCCTGCTGGTCGTACACCGGCTGCTCGTAGCCGCCCTGCTGCTGCTCGTAGGGCTGGTACCCCTGCTGGTACTGCTCCTGGTACCCGTAGCCGCCCTGCTGCCGCCCGTACTGGTCGTACTGGTCGTACTGGTCGTACTGACCCGGCTGACCCTGCTGGCCCTGCTGGTCGTACACCGGCTGCTCGTAGCCGCCCTGCTGCTCGTACGGCTGGTACCCGTCCTGCTGCTGCTCGTAGCCGCCCTGCTGCGGGTAGGGCTGCTGCTGGTACTGCTGGTACTGCCCGGTGGACCAGTCGTCCGGCTGTCCGGGCTGCTGCCCCTGCGGTCCCCTGCGCTCGCTCATCCGTCGGCCCCTCCGGGATCAGGTCCGGTGCGGCGCGTAGAGCGCCCGCTTGTCGATGTAGCGGACCACGCCGTCCGGAACGAGGTACCAGACCGGCTCGCCCTTGGCGACCCGGTTGCGGCAGTCCGTGGAGGAGATGGCCAGCGCCGGGACCTCCACCAGGGAGACCCCGCCCACCGGGAGCCCGGCGTCGGACAGGACGTGCCCGGGCCGGGTGCAGCCGATGAAGTGGGCGAGCGAGAAGAGCTCGTCGGAGTCCCGCCAGGAGAGGATCTGGGCGAGCGCGTCGGCGCCCGTGATGAAGAAGAGGTCGGCGTCCGGGTGCATCGCGTGCAGGTCGCGCAGGGTGTCGACGGTGTACGTCGGGCCCTCGCGGTCGATGTCGATCCGGCTGACCGAGAACTGCGGGTTCTCCGCGGTGGCGATGACCGTCATCAGGTAGCGGTCCTCGGCCGGGGTGACCTGGCGGTCGCTCTTCTGCCAGGGCTGCCCGGTCGGGACGAAGATGACCTCGTCGAGGTGGAACGCGCTGGCGACCTCACTGGCGGCGACCAGGTGCCCGTGGTGGATCGGGTCGAAGGTGCCGCCCATCACGCCGAGACGCCGCTTCACCGGCGCCGGTACGCCGGAATTCCCGGTCTGCTCTCCCATGGCGCCTCACCATACGCGACGCCAGTTACGGTGCGGGAACACCGGGCGCCGGGCAGCCCGAAGCGGACGTCGGGCACCGGACGGCGTGCGCCGGGCACCGGACGTCGGGCTTCCCGGGGGCGGTGCCGCTCCCCGGGTCGGCGAACCCGGTCTGCTCAGCGGTCCCGGTTGAAGCGGGTGGTCACGAAGAGCAGCAGCAGGAGGATGAACAGCGCGGCGCCACCCGTCAGGTACGGGTTGAGGCTGTCGTGGTTGCCCCCCTCGCCCTCGCTCGCGAGCAGGTTCAGGACGGGGAGTGCGGCAGCAGTGCTCATGGTCGGCGGGACCTTCTCGGCTCGGATGACGGGCAGGGGGTGTCGTACGGGCCGGTGAGGGCCCACCCGTCATCGTACGGGTGGTTACACGGCAACCGCTCGGCGGCCCACCGCGGCTGAACCGCCGTCGGCGGGGCGCCCCCGCGGCCGGCGGACCGGTCCGCCGGCCGGTCGGCCGTTCCCGCCCGCCGGTCAGCCGTTGTTGTTGCGGCCGGCCCGCAGCAGGATCCAGGCGAGCAGGCCGACGCCGACGAACGAGGCGACCAGGATGATCCGCAGGAACAGCCCGGGGCCGCCCTCGGAGGAGATCGGCTCGGCCAGGCTGACAAGGGCGGCGGTGGACATCTGCGGGCTCCTCGGACTGCTCGGTGCCGCGGCCGGAAGTGGCCCGGCTCTCCCGGGCATTCAGGGTAAACCGCCCTCACACCGGAGCCGCCCACCGCCCCCTCGGGGCCCGTCCGCGCCGCGCCGGGCCCGCGTAGGGTGGGCGGCGGGGACGAGTACGCAACCGCGGACGTTGCACAGGCAGTCGTTGCAGACGAAGACCGGCGGGGGCCGGCCGGCGGCCGGGGCCGCCGTCGACAGGAGGGTACTCACACCATGACCGACACGACCTCGAAGACGCCGAGCCGGCGCCGCCAGCGGTTCCCCGAGATCTCCACCCGCGCCTGGGAGCACCCGGCGGACCGTTCCGCGCTCGTCGCCCTGCGCAAGCTGAGCGGCTTCGACGACGTGCTGAAGAAGCTCGCCGGCCTGGTCTCCGAGCGTTCGATCCGGCTGATGTTCCTGGCCACCGCCGTGAAGACCTCCGAGCGGCAGTTCCCCGAGCTGCACGGCATGGTGCGCGACGCCGCCTACGTGCTCGACCTCGGCCGGGTCCCGGACCTGTACGTCTCCCAGGACCCGACGGTCAACGCCTACTGCATCGGCATCGACACCCCGGTCATCGTGGTCACCAGCGGCCTGGTCGAGCTGCTGGACGAGGAGGAGCTGCGCTCGGTCATCGGCCACGAGGTCGGGCACGCGATGTCCGGCCACGCCGTCTACCGGACGATGCTGCTGATCCTCACCAACATCGCCACCCGGATCGCCTGGGTGCCGCTCGGCAACCTGGCGATCATGGCGATCGTCACCGCGCTCAAGGAGTGGTTCCGCAAGGCCGAGCTCTCCAGCGACCGGGCCGGCCTGCTGGCCGGGCAGGACCTCCAGGCCTCGATGCGGGCGCTGATGAAGCTGGCCGGCGGCCACAACCTGGCCGAGATGAACGTCGACGCCTTCCTGGAGCAGGCCGAGGAGTACGAGAAGGCCGGGGACCTGCGGGACGGCGTGCTCAAGCTGCTGCAGGTGCTGCCGCAGAGCCACCCGTTCGCGGTGGTCCGGGTCGCCCAGCTGAAGAAGTGGGCGGAGGGCGAGGAGTACCGCTCGATCCTGGCCGGCGCCTACCCGCGCCGCACCGACGACCCGGACACCTCGGTCGGCGAGCAGTGGCGGGCCGCCGCCGAGCACTACACGACCTCGGTCAAGGAGAGCAAGGACCCGCTGATGGGCCTGATCCGCGACGTGGCGGGCGGCGCGGCCACGGTCGGCGGCAAGCTGCGCGACACCTTCACCGGCGCCGGCCGCAGCAACGGCAGCAGCAGCAACGGCAGCAACAACGGCAGCGGCAACGGCTCGTCCGACAACGGCTGACCACTCCCCGCCCCACCGACGGCCCCCGGCACCGCGCCGGGGGCCGTCGGCCGCTCGGAGCCCCTGCGCGGGACCCGCTCAGCTCCCCGCCAGCACCCCGCACACCTGCCAGGCCGGCCGCGCGTGGTTGCCCGGATCGACCGCCGCCGGACCCGGTGTCGCCGGGGCGCCCGCCCCGGCCTCCGCGCCGCCCGCCAGCACCGGCTGGACGAGGCCGGCCAGCGAGCCGTCGCACGGCACCGGCCCTGCCTGCAGCACCGAGTCGACCAGCCGCAGCTGCGCCGAGGCCAGGTCGATCCGGTCGAACTGGAAGGTCAGCTGCCGCCGCACGGTCTCCAGGGTGACCGGCGCCCCGGCCGGCGCCCCGGCCGCCTTCAGCGCGTAGACGAAGGTGTGGTCGGTGGTGATCTGCAGCGTGCTGCCGTCCGCCTCGTCGATCCGCATCGCGCCCGCCACCTTCACCGTGTCGGCCGCCAGCGCGACCTGCGCCGGGTCGAAGCGGACCAGCCAGCCGGTCAGCGCGTGGTGCCGGTCGTCGGTCGGCTGGACCACGCTCGCGTCGAACTGGGCCTGCTCACCGGGTGTGACGAAGGCCCGCACCTCTGCGGTCGCCCCCTGCACCAGCACGGCCGGCGCCAGCGAGGAGGCCACCAGGTAGCGCTGCACGGTGTCCAGCGCCTTGGTCACCTCGACCCGGGAGAAGTGCTCGGTCGCCGCCCCGGTCGGCGTCCCCAGCCCGATCGCGCCGTCGCTGTAGCCGGGCGGCAGGCCGACGAACGGGGCGGCCGGATCGGCCACCGCCCGGACCGCCGAGGCCGGGCTCAACGCCACCAGGCTGACGGTCAGTTGACTGCCCTCCGGCCGGGCGGTCGGCCGGGTCGGGGAGCTGACCCCGAAGTAGACGGCCGCCCCGAACGCCAGCAGGATCACCAGCAGCAGCGCGAGCGCCTGCCGGGGCACCGTGCCCAGCGGCCCCAGCCGGACCCTGGGCCGGGTGGCGCGGCCGAACGAGCCGGACAGCCGCTCCCGGGCGGACAGCTCCTGGATCCGGGCAGCCCGGACGAACGATTCGTCGAAGACGACGGACCGGTACTCGTCATCGTTTCCGGAACCACCTTCGGGCGCACCCTCCGGAGGCTCGCGCGGGTCACCCATGACACCAGGGTAAGGCGCGGCGGCGCCCCGCCACGAGGGTCCTGCCGCAGTTCACCGGAAGCTCTCCGTGACCAGCCGCGGCCGCCCCGGGGCGCGCCCGGGTCGGCGTCCGCCGGTCGGCGGGTCAGCCCGCCCGCGCGGTGACCACCGGCGACGGCTCGGCCGGTGTCGGCGCCGGGTCGATCCCGGGACTGCTGCTGCCGGTCTCCGGCCGCCGGGGGGCGTCACCGGCCCCGCCCACGCCCTGGTAGATCGCCGCGACCGCCACCGCGACCAGGCTCACGCCCATGATCACGGCGAGCACCCAGGCCACCGGCCGGTGCCAGCGCTGCTGCGCCACGTAGCGGCCGCGCCGCACGCCGATCGGGTCGAAACCGGCCGGCCGCCAGCGCCGCGGGCGACGCCCGGCGGCCCGGCCGGGGCCGCTCCACGGATCGGGGTAGAGGTGGTCGTCGTCCAGCCCGCTCGGGTGCGGGCGCAGCTCCAGCGGCAGTCCGTCCCCGGCCGGGGTGTCGAAGCCCCAGCCCAGGGCGGCCGCGTCCGGGTCGAACCGGGCCTCGGCGGCGGCGAGCCGCCGCTCCTTGGCCGTCGGCTCGTGCACGGCGGCGGACCGCACGAAGGCCTCATCGAAGACCACGGTGGCGAACTCGTCGTCCGCACCACCGTGGTCGGCGCCGTCGGGGTACGGCAAGCCCCCCACATCCTC
The DNA here is from genome assembly GCF_040683335.1 of Kitasatospora sp. NPDC093806. Taxonomy (NCBI): domain Bacteria; kingdom Bacillati; phylum Actinomycetota; class Actinomycetes; order Kitasatosporales; family Streptomycetaceae; genus Kitasatospora; species Kitasatospora sp. NPDC093806. The sequence goes on along the minus strand of NZ_JBFBDO010000098.1, from coordinate 8,995 downwards.
AGCCACGGATTCAGCGTATTACCGGGCGGGCGTTTTGTCTGTGGCTCATCGCAGTTGGTCCGTCACCCGTGTGACGGCGGCGGGGACGGCGGCCCCGCCGCCCGGGTTCAGCCGGCGTCGGCGGCGCCGCCCACGGTCTGCGTCGCCTCGCCCCGGACATGGCCGTCACCAGTGACGATGTACTTGGTGCTGGTCAGCTCGGGCAGGCCCATCGGGCCGCGGGCGTGCAGCTTCTGGGTGGAGATGCCGATCTCGGCGCCGAAGCCGAACTCACCGCCGTCGGTGAACCGGGTCGAGGCGTTGACGGCCACCGTGGTCGAGTCGACCAGCTGGGTGAAGCGGCGGGCGGCGGCCTGCGAGGTGGTGACGATCGCCTCGGTGTGGCCGGAGGTCCAGCGGCGGATGTGCGCGACGGCGGCGTCCAGCGAGGGCACCACGGCGGCCGCGAGGTCGTAGGACAGGTACTCGGCCGCCCAGTCCTCGTCGGTGGCCGGCAGCACGGTGGCGTCCGTGCCCTCGGCGGCCTTGAGCACCGCGTCGTCGCCGTGCACGGTGACCCCGGCCCCGGCGAGCGCGGCGAGCGCGACCGGCAGGAAGGCGTCGGCGATGTCCTGGTGGACCAGCAGGGTCTCGGCCGCGTTGCAGACGCTGACCCGCTGGGCCTTGGAGTTGAGCAGGATGCCCACCGCCATCGCGAGGTCTGCCTGGGCGTCGACGTAGACGTGGCAGTTGCCGGTGCCGGTCTCGATGACGGGGACGGTGGAGCCCTCGACGACGGTGCGGATCAGCGAGGCGCCGCCGCGCGGGATGAGCACGTCGACCAGGCCGCGGGCGCGCATCAGCTCCTGGACGGAGTCCCGGCTCTCGCCCGGGACCAGCTGGATCACGTCGGCCGGCAGCCCGGCCGCGGTGACGGCGTCGCGCAGCACGGCGACCAGCGCGGTGTTGGAGCGGTAGGCGGAGGCGGAGCCGCGCAGCAGGACGGCGTTGCCGGACTTCAGGCAGAGCGCGGCGGCGTCCACGGTGACGTTGGGGCGGGCCTCGTAGATGATGCCGACGACACCGAGCGGCACCCGGACCTGGCGCACGTCCAGGCCGTTGGGCAGGGTGTAGCCGCGCACCACCTCGCCGACCGGGTCGGGCAGGCCGGCCACGTCGCGGACGTCGGCGGCGATCGCGGCGATCCGCTCCTCGGTGAGGGTGAGCCGGTCGATCACCGACTCGGCGGTGCCCGCGGCCCGGGCCCGCTCGACGTCCTCGGCGTTGGCCGCGGTGATCTCGGCGGCGCGGGCCACCAGCGCGTCGGCGATCGCCTGCAGCGCGGCGTCCTTCGCCCGGCGCGGCAGCGGGGCGAGCTCGGCGGCGGCCTCCCTGGCTCGGCGCGCTACGGCGAGGACGGGGCTGTCGGCGGTGGCGAGGTCGCTGCTCATGCGCCAAGGGTAGTGGCTGCCACCGCCCGGCCGGCCGCCATTTCGCCCGGTGAGACGGCCGCTCCCGCCCCGCCCACCCCGGAGGCGAGCCGAGCCCAGTTCAGTACGGGTAGACACCGCCCAGTCGCGGCGGCGGACCGCCGAAGCCCTCGGCGACGCGCTTGCGGTACGTCGCCCGGTCCACCACCTCCAGGCCGACGATCTCCCACGGCGGCAGCTTCGCCGTCACCTTGTGCTCGCCCCAGAGCCGCAGCGCGACCGCCGCCGCGTCGTGCAGGTCGCGGGCCTGCTCCCAGTACCGGATCTCCGCGTGGTCGGCGGCGTAGCGGGCGGTCAGGAAGAACGAGTGGTCGTGCGCCAGCCGTTCGAGTCCGGCCCGCAGTTCGGAGAGCGGGGTGACCGGCCCGGCGACGCTCAGCACCACGTGCCAGAGCCGGGCCTGTTCGGGCCCGACCGGGGGCTCGGTGGCGGCGCCGCGCTCCGGCCGGAGCCGGTGCACCGTGCCGGGACCCTGCGGCGGCGGACCGGCCGGCCCGGCGGAGGCGTCGTCCGCGCCGCCGTCGATGCTGGTCAGCCGCCGGCCCGCGGTCCCTCCGGTCAGCGCTGCCTCGCGCCTGCGTTCCACCGGCGGCCTCCTGTTCGGCGATGTCGTGTCGTCGTGTCCGCCGGCCCCGGCCCGGCGTGCACGGCTGCGCCCCTCCTCGCCCGTGGCCGGGCCGCTCCCCGTACGGAGCGGCCCGCCGTCCGGCCTCCCCGGCGATCGGCCGGGCGGCCGGTCCGCCGGTCGCCGCGCGGCCGGTCAGCCGCGCAGGACGACCAGGTCGTCGCGGTGGACGACCTCCCGCTCGTAGGCGGCGCCGAACTCCTGGGCCAGGTCCCGGGTGGACCGGCCGAGCAGGCGGGGCAACTCCCTCGCATCAAAGTTGACCAGTCCGCGCGCCACGATGTGGCCGTTTTCGGCAAGAAGGTCCACCGGATCACCCGCGGCGAACTCGCCGTCGACCTTGGTGACCCCGGCGGGCAGCAGCGAGGCGCCGCCGGAGACGACGGCCGTGACGGCGCCGGCGTCCAGGTGCAGGGCGCCGCGCGGGCTGCTGGCGTGGGCGAGCCAGAGCATCCGGTCGGAGGAGCGGCTGCCGGTGCGCAGGAACAGGGTGCCGGTGGGGCGCCCGGCGAGCGCGTCGGCGGCGTGGCTGGCGGCGGTGAGGACGACGGGGATGCCGGCGCCGGTGGCGATCCGGGCCGCCTCGACCTTGGTGACCATGCCGCCGGTGCCGACGCCGGCCTTGCCGGCGCTGCCGATCTCGATGCCGTCGAGGTCGTGCGGGCCGGTGACCCGGTCGATCCGGCTGGTGCCGGGGCGGCTGGGGTCGCCGTCGTAGAGGCCGTCGACGTCGGAGAGCAGGACGAGCAGGTCGGCGCGGACAAGGTGGGCGACCAGGGCGGCCAGCCGGTCGTTGTCGCCGAACTTGATTTCGGCGGTGGCGACGGTGTCGTTCTCGTTGACGATCGGCATCGCGCCCATCGCGAGCAGCTGGTCGAGGGTGCGGTAGGCGTTGCGGTAGTGGGCGCGGCGGCTGGCGTCCTCGGCGGTGAGCAGGACCTGGCCGACCCGGATGCCGTACCGGGCGAAGGAGGCGGTGTAGCGGGCGACGAGCAGGCCCTGGCCGACGCTCGCGGCGGCCTGCTGGCGGGCCAGGTCGCGGGGGCGCTGCTCCAGGCCGAGCGGGGCGAGGCCGGCGGCGATGGCGCCGGAGGAGACGAGCACGACCTCGGGGGCGTCGGCGCGGGCGCGCACCTTGGCGAGGGCGTCGACGAGGGCGTCGACGCGGTCGGCGTCGAGGCCGCCGGCGGCCGTGGTGAGTGAGGAGGAGCCGACCTTGACGACGATCCGCCGTGCGGTCAGCACCTCCTCCCGCAGTGCGTCCTCGCTCATCTCGCTGTTCGCCCTTCCGGTGTGGTGCGCTGGCGGCGGGCCCGGGCCCGGTCGTTACCCCCCGCAATCTACGCGATCGGCCCGACCGCCCCGCAGCGCGTTCCACCCACCGAACGGCCATTCGCCCGCTCGCCTCCGGGCCGCTCCGACCCGGCGTCGACGGTCCTCGCTCCAGCGCTCCTTCGTCGCTCGTCGCTTTCGACACCGGCGCGGCCCTTCGGCTCGGGGCGGCCTGCCCCCGGCGACTCACTCCCCGTCAACGACCGGGCCCCTGCCACCCGTTCGGGTGGCAGGGGCCTGCGGTCGGTCGGGGCGTCCCGGCTGGTTACTCCTCGTCGTCGCCCTCGATGGCGGCCTGGCGGCCGCTGGAGAGCGCCTCGAAGGCGAGGAACTCGGCCTCGGCGGCGTCCCGGCCCTTCTGCTTCTCGCGGCGGCGGTCGACCGCCGGGCGCTGGGTCTCCATCCGGTGGTCCTCGCCGCGGCGGCCGAGCATCTCGGCGCCGGCGGCCATGGTCGGCTCCCAGTCGAAGACGACGGCGTTCTCGTCCGGGCCGATGATGACGGTGTCACCCTCGTGCGCGCCGACCTTCCACAGCCGGTCCTCGACACCGAGGCGGGCCAGCCGGTCGGCGAGGTAGCCGACGGCCTCGTCGTTGCTGAAGTCGGTCTGGCGGACCCAGCGCTCGGGCTTGACGCCGCGGATGCGGTAGGCGCCGTCCTCCTCGGTGATGGTGAAGCCCTCGTCGTCGACGGCGACGGGCCGCAGCACGATCCGGGTGGACTCCGCGACCGGCTTGGCGGCGCGGGCCTCGGCGACGATCTGCGCCAGCGCGAAGCTCAGCTCGCGCAGGCCCTTGCGGGAGGCGGCGGACACCTCGAAGACCCGGTAGCCGCGCTCCTCCAGGGAGGCGCGGGTGAGGTCGGCGATGTCCTGGCCGTCCGGCACGTCGATCTTGTTGAGGGCGACCAGGCGCGGGCGGTCCTCAAGGCCGCCGTACTCGGCGAGCTCGGCCTCGATGGTCTCCAGGTCGGAGAGCGGGTCGCGGCCCGGCTCCAGGGTGGCGCAGTCGAGCACGTGCACCAGCACCGAACAGCGCTCGACGTGCCGCAGGAACTCCAGGCCGAGGCCGCGGCCCTGGCTGGCGCCGGGGATGAGGCCGGGCACGTCGGCGATGGTGTAGACGGTCTCGCCGGCGGTGACCACGCCCAGGTTGGGGATCAGGGTGGTGAACGGGTAGTCCGCGATCTTCGGCTTGGCGGCGGAGAGCACCGAGATCAGCGAGGACTTGCCGGCGCTCGGGTAGCCGACCAGGGCCACGTCGGCGACGGACTTGAGCTCCATGACGATGTCACGGGCGTCGCCGGGCTCGCCGAGCAGCGCGAAGCCGGGGGCCTTGCGGCGGGCGGAGGCGAGCGCCGCGTTGCCGAGGCCGCCGCGGCCGCCCTGGGCGGCGACGAAGCTGGTGCCGTGGCCGACCAGGTCGGCGAGCACGTTGCCCTGCCTGTCGAGGACGACGGTGCCGTCCGGCACGGAAAGGACGAGGTCCTGGCCGTCGGCGCCGGTGCGGTGGCCGCCCGCGCCGGGCTTGCCGTTGGTGGCCTTGCGCTTGGGCGAGTGGTGGTACTCGAGCAGGGTGGTGACCTGCGCGTCGACGGTGAGGATGACGCTGCCGCCCTCGCCGCCGTTGCCGCCGTCCGGGCCGCCGAGCGGCTTGAACTTCTCGCGGTGCACGGAGGCGCAGCCGTGGCCCCCGTTACCCGCGGCGACGTGGAGCTCGACGCGGTCGACGAAGGTGGTCATGGGGTGTGCCTCCAGTACGAGGAAGTCTCTGTCCAGCTGCTGTGCCAGCTGCGGTGAAGCTCTACCTGAGGTAAAGCATGAGGGGTGGACCGGAACATTCCGGCCCACCCCTCATTGTGAGTCTGGTGTGACTCAGGCCTCGGTGGCCACGATGTTGACGACCTTGCGGCCGCGGCGGGTGCCGAACTGCACGGCACCGGCGGTCAGCGCGAACAGGGTGTCGTCGCCACCGCGACCGACGCCCGCACCCGGGTGGAAGTGGGTGCCACGCTGGCGGACGAGGATCTCGCCGGCGGAGACGACCTGGCCGCCGAAGCGCTTGACGCCGAGGCGCTGGGCGTTCGAGTCACGGCCGTTGCGGGTAGAGCTTGCGCCCTTCTTGTGTGCCATCTCGCTATCCCCTTACTTGCTGACGGAGTCGATGCTGGTGATCCGCACAGCGGTGTGCTGCTGGCGGTGACCCTGGCGGCGACGGTAACCGGTCTTGTTCTTGTAGCGCAGGATGACGATCTTGTCGCCCTTGGTCTGGTCGACCACCTCGGCGTGAGCCTTCACGCCGGCCAGCACCCACGGGTCGGAGGTGACAGCGTCACCGTCGACGACCAGGATGGTGGAGAGCTCCACCGAGTCACCCGGCTTGGCCTCGATACGGTCAATCTCCAGCACGTCGCCGACGGCGACCTTGTGCTGGCGGCCGCCTGCGCGAACGATCGCGTACATGCGGTACCCCATTTCCTAACTCGGTCGGAGCTCCTGATGCCAGCCACCTGGGTACGGACACAGGGGCCTCTCCCCGACACCTCTGACGAGGGCCCGGAAGGTGATGTGCTCGGGAGCGCGGCGTAGACACGCCAGTGGTCAAGAATACGGACCGGCCGCCTCGGGGGCAAACCGGCCCGTACGGGCCCGGGACGGACGCGGGGTCCGTCCCGGGCCGGGCACTACTCGGCCGCCGTATCACCCTCGGCGGCCGCCGCCTTCTTGGCCGCCGCGCTGGTCCGCTTGGTGGCGGTCTTGCGGGCGGTGGTCTTCTTGGCCGTCGTCGTCTTCTTGGCGGCGGCGGCGGTGGCGGTCTTCTTGGCCGCGGTCTTGCGGGCGGCCCGCTTCTTCGGGGCCGGCGCCTCCTCGGCGGGCTCCGCCTCGGCGGCCGGGGCCTCGGTGGCCGGGGCCTCCTCGACGACCGGCGTCTCGGCGGCCGGAGCCTCCTCGACGACCGGAGCCTCGACCGGGGCCTCGGCGACCGGCTCGGCCTCGGTGACCGCGGTCGCGGCCGGGGCCTGCTCGGCGGCCGCGAAGGCCGACTCCAGCGCCGCCTCGGCCTTGGCCTGCAGCACCACGATCTCGGCCTCGCCCGGCGCACCGGCCGGAGCCGTCGCCTTGCGCACCGCCCGACGGCGCGGACGCCCGGCGGGCGCCGCCGCGGGGGCCGGCTCGGTGACGACCGGGGCCTCGACGACCGGGGCCTCGGTGACCGGCTCGGCCTCGACGGCCGCGGCGGGGGTCTCCGCCACGCCCGGCACCTCGATCGCCAGCTGGCCCTCGATCTCCTCGCGCACCGGCGCGGCCTCGACGGCCTCGTCGACGGTCTCGACCGTCTCGAACGCCTCGACGGCCTGCGGCTCCTCGTGCGCCGCGCCGCCCTTGCCCCGGCGCCGGCGCTTGCCGCCGCCCGAGCCCGCCTCGACGGCGGCCGCGCCGCCACCGGTGTGGACGTGGGTGCTCGGCTGCTCCATGTGGACGATCACACCGCGGCCGTTGCAGTGCACGCAGGCCTCGGAGAAGGACTCCAGCAGGCCCTGGCCGACCCGCTTGCGGGTCATCTGGACCAGGCCCAGCGAGGTGACCTCGGCCACCTGGTGCTTGGTCCGGTCCCGGCCCAGGCACTCCAGCAGGCGGCGCAGCACCAGGTCGCGGTTGGACTCCAGGACCATGTCGATGAAGTCGATCACGATGATGCCGCCGAGGTCGCGCAGCCGCAGCTGGCGCACGATCTCCTCGGCCGCCTCGATGTTGTTCCGGGTGACCGTCTCCTCCAGGTTGCCGCCCTGGCCGACGAACTTCCCGGTGTTGACGTCGATGACGACCATCGCCTCGGTGCGGTCGATCACCAGCGAGCCGCCGCTGGGCAGCCAGACCTTGCGGTCCAGCGCCTTCATCAGCTGCTCGTCGATCCGGTAGGTGGCGAAGACGTCCACCTCGGAGGTCCAGCGCTGGAGCCGCCCGGCGAGGTCGGGGGCCACGTTGGAGACGTAGTCGTGGATGGTGTTCCACGCCTCGGTGCCGGAGACGATGACCTTGGTGAAGTCCTCGTTGAAGATGTCGCGGACGACCCGGACGGTCATGTCCGGCTCGCCGTAGAGGAGCGCCGGGGCGTTGCCGGTGGCGGCCTTCTTCTGGATGTCCTCCCACTGCTGCTGCAGCCGCTGGACGTCGCGGGTCAGCTCCTCCTCGGAGGCGCCCTCGGCGGCGGTGCGCACGATGACGCCCGCGTCGTCCGGGACGATCTTCTTGAGGATCTGCTTCAGGCGGGCGCGCTCGTTCTCCGGCAGCTTGCGGGAGATGCCGGTCATCGAGCCCTCGGGCACGTAGACCAGGTAGCGGCCGGGCAGCGAGATCTGGCTGGTCAGGCGGGCGCCCTTGTGGCCGATCGGGTCCTTGGAGACCTGCACCAGCACGGACTGGCCGGACTTCAGCACCGACTCGATCCGGCGCGGGCCGCCGTGGCCGCCGAGCGCGCCGAAGTTGACCTCACCGGCGTACAGCACCGCGTTGCGGCCCTTGCCGATGTCGACGAAGGCGGCCTCCATCGACGGCAGCACGTTCTGGACCTTGCCCAGGTAGACGTTGCCGACGTACGAGGTGGCCTGCTCCTTGTTGACGTAGTGCTCGACGAGCACGCCGTCCTCCAGGACGCCGATCTGGGTCCGCTGGCCGTTCTGGCGCACCACCATGACGCGCTCGACCGACTCGCGGCGGGCCAGGAACTCGGCCTCGGTGATGATCGGCACCCGGCGGCGGCCCAGCTCGCGGCCCTCGCGGCGGCGCTGCTTCTTGGCCTCCAGGCGGGTGGAGCCCTTGATGGACTGCACCTCGTCGGGGTCGAAGGAGGGCTCGCTGGAGCGGCGGCGCGGCTCGCGGACCTTCACCACCGTGCGGACGCCGTCCTCGGTGGTCTCGGCGGTCTCGACGGCGCCGCTCTCCCCGCTGCGGCGGCGACGGCGACGACGGCGGCGGGACGAGGACAGGCCGGCGGCCAGGTCGTCGTCGTCGCCCTCGTCCTCCTCGTCGACGGCCGCGAGCGGCTCCTCGACGGGCTGGTCGGTCTCGGGGGCCTCGGCCTCGATCTCCTCGGCCTCGCCACGGCGGCGGCGGCGGCCGCCCCGGCGGCGACGGCGCGACGGGCGGCCGTCCTCCCACTCGTCCTCGACCTCGGGGCCGGTGACGGGGGCCTCGACGACGGCGGGCGCCTCGGCGACCGGCGCCTCGACGGGCTTCTCGGCGACGGCGGGCTTCTCGGCGACGGCGGGCTTCTCGACCGGCTTCTCGACGACCGGCTTCTCGGCCCGGGCGCCCTTGCCGGCCCGCTCGGCGGCGGCCTTCTGGCGGCCCCCCGTCTGCACCCGCACCGAGGTGCGGACGCGGCGGCGGCGGCCGACGCCGCTGTACTCGAACTCGTCCTCCTCGGCACGCTCCACCGGCTCGGCGGCCGCGGCGGCGGGCGCCTCGACGGCGGCCGGCTGCGGCGCGGGCGCGGTCCGCCCGTCCACCGCGATCTTCCAGGCGCCGGTCTTCCAGGAGCCCGCCCCCTACGTCGCCGCGCCCGCCGCC
>NZ_JBFBDO010000097.1:0-31137 GCF_040683335.1 Kitasatospora sp. NPDC093806 | reverse complement strand
GGCCCGTACCGCGTGCTGCGGTACGGGCCCTCGGGCATGTCTCGGCCGGCCCCGGGAGACGGAGCGGCCGGTCCTCAGGAGGCGCGGAAGCCGCGCAGCCGGAGGCTGTTGGTGAGCACGAAGACCGAGGAGAAGGCCATCGTGGCACCGGCGATCATCGGGTTGAGCAGACCGGCGGCGGCCAGCGGGATCGCCGCCACGTTGTAGCCGAAGGCCCAGAACAGGTTGCCCTTGATGGTGCCCAGGGTCTTCCGGGAGAGCCGGATGGCGTCGGCGGCCGAGCGCAGGTCGCCCCGGACCAGGGTGAGGTCGCCCGCCTCGATGGCGGCGTCGGTGCCGGTACCCATGGCCAGGCCGAGGTCGGCCTGGGCGAGCGCGGCGGCGTCGTTGACCCCGTCGCCGACCATCGCGACGATCCTGCCGTCGGCCTGCAGGGTCTCCACGGCGGCGACCTTGTCCTCGGGCAGCACCTCGGCGAACACGTGCTCGGGGTCGATGCCGACCTCGGCGGCGACCGCCTCGGCGACCCGCCGGTTGTCCCCGGTGAGCAGCATCGGGGTCAGCCCCAGCGCCCGCAGTTCGGCGATCGCGGCGGCGCTGGTGGGCTTGACCGCGTCGGCGACCTCCAGGACGGCCCGCGCGGCGCCGTCCCAGCCGACCGCCACGGTGGTGCGGCCGGCGGCCTCGGCGGCGTCCCTGGCCTCGGCCAGGGCGGCGGGCAGCGGCTGGTCCTGCTCGGCGAGCAGGGCGGCCCGGCCGGCCACCACGGCGTGGCCGTCGACCACGCCCCGGACGCCGAGCCCGGGGACGTTCTCGAACCGCTCGACGCCGGGCAGGGCGCCGAGCCGCTCGGCGGCGGTCGCGGCGACGGCGGCGGCGATCGGGTGCTCGGAGGCGTGCTCCAGGGCGCCGGCCAGCCGCAGCACCTCGTCCTCGGTGACGCCCTCGGCGGTGTGCACGGCGGTCAGCGTCATCTTGCCGGTGGTGACGGTGCCGGTCTTGTCCAGGACGACGGTGTCCACCCGGCGGGTGTCCTCCAGCACCTCCGGGCCCTTGATCAGGACGCCGAGCTGGGCGCCGCGGCCGGTGCCGACCATCAGCGCGGTCGGGGTGGCCAGGCCGAGGGCGCACGGGCAGGCGATGATCAGCACGGCGACGGCGGCGGTGAACGCCTCGGTCGCGTTGCCGGAGGTGAGCAGCCAGCCGATCAGGGTGCCGATCGCGATCAGGATGACGATCGGGACGAAGACGGCGGAGATCCGGTCGGCGAGCCGCTGGGCGGCGGCCTTGCCACTCTGCGCGTCCTCGACCAGCTGCGCCATCCGGGCCAGCCGGGTGTCCGCGCCGACCCGGGTGGCCTCGACCACCAGGCGGCCGCCGGCGTTGACGGTGGCGCCGGTGACGGCGTCGCCGACGGCGACCTCGACCGGCACCGACTCGCCGGTCAGCATCGAGGCGTCGACGGCGGAGGCGCCCTCGACCACCACCCCGTCGGTGGCGATCTTCTCGCCCGGGCGGACCACGAAGCGCGTCCCGACGGTGAGCTGATCGACCGGCAGCCGGACCTCGCGGCCGCCCTGGAGGACGGCGACGTCCTTGGCGCCGAGGTCGAGCAGGGCGTGCATGGCGGCCCCGGCCCGGCGCTTGGAGCGGGCCTCCAGGTAGCGGCCGAGCAGGATCAGCACGGTGACGGCGGCGGCGGTCTCCAGGTAGAGCGAGGAGGAGGCGTCGCCCTCGCCGACCGAGAAGGAGAAGTCGTGCCGCATGCCCGGCATGCCGGCGTCGCCCCAGAACAGGGCCCAGAAGGACCAGCCGAAGGCGGCCAGGGTGCCGAGCGAGACCAGGGTGTCCATGGTCGCCGCGCCGTGCTTGAGGTTGGTCCAGGCGGCGCGGTGGAACGGCAGTCCGCCGTAGACCACGACCGGGCCGGCCAGGGCGAAGGAGAGCCACTGCCAGTTGGTGAACTGGAGGGTCGGGATCATCGACCAGAGGACCACCGGCAGGCTGAGCACGGCGCTGATGAGCAGCCGGTCGAGCAGCGGGTCGGACTGGGGGGCCGACGCGGCGGCGGCCCCGGCGCGCTCGGCGGCCGGGGCTGCGGCGGCCACCGGCGGCGGGGGGAGCTCGGCGGTGTAGCCGGTGTTCTCGACGGTGGCGATCAGGTCGGCCACGCTGACGTCCGGGCCGAACTCGACTCTGGCCTTCTCGGTGGCGTAGTTGACGGTGGCCTCGACGCCGTCCATCCGGTTGAGCTTCTTCTCGATCCGGGCGGCGCAGGCGGCGCAGGTCATGCCGCCGATCGCCAGTTCGACGCGCTCGCGGACGGCTGTGGGACCGTCCTGGCCGGTTATGGCGGTGGCCGCGTCCGGGGAGGTGGAGCCCGGGGTGGAGGTGCTCATGTGCTGATCAGCTCCTTGGGGAGGGGCGCGGCGGGGGCGGGGTCAGCGGGCCCCCACCGCGCGGCGGGGGCTCTCAGGCGGCGCGGCCGACCAGCTCGTAACCGGCCTCGTCGACGGCGGCACGCACCAGCTCGTCGTCCAGCGGCGCGGCCGCGGAGACGGTGACGGTACCGGCCTTGGCGTCGGCGGACACCTCGGTCACCCCGGTCAGGGTGGAGAGCTCCTTGCTCACCGAGTTCTCGCAGTGGCCGCAGCTCATGCCGGTCACGGTGTAGGTGATGGTGCTGGACATCGGGGCCTCCGAAAGTTCGGTACGGCCGCGAGCGTACGCCCGGGCCCTGCTCATGAAAACACCATACCCTTAGGGGGTATTCCCTAGGGGTACGGAGAATGTGGTGTGGATCGCATTCCGTTTGCCGGACGGCGGTGCCGGAAAGCGATTCGAGAGCAGAGCGTAAGCGTCCGGGCACGCTGCGCCCGAAACCGCGCCGGGAGGCGGGCGGGTTCGAGTGCGGCATGCCCGGGTGTTCGAACTTTCAGTCGGATCAGGGGTGCGTCGGGTTCCCTCGCGGGGCGGGGTTCCTCGCCGGGGCGGCGCCGGGCCGGGTCGGCCCCGCGCCGGTTCCGTGTCGGATCAGGCCGGGGCGGACGGGAACTGGGCCGGGATCGGGGAGCGCCGCTCGCCGCGGATCAGCAGGCGCAGCCAGAGCAGTCCGCCGAGCGCGACCAGGACCAGGCCGGCGGTGTCGTAGACGGTGTAGAGGTGCACCTGCTCGCTGGTCGGGCTCGGCAGGTGGCCGAGCTCGAACAGGGAGCGCTGCCAGTCGGCGGCGGTGGTCCGGGCGACCAGCCAGACGGCGATGCCGCTGGTCGAGTCCCAGAGCGCGTGCAGCAGCGACACGCCCAGGTAGGTGAGCACGACGGGCGCGGTCATCCGGAAGTGGCCGCCGCGCCGCTCGCGGAAGAGCACCCCGCCGAGGATCGCCGTCCACAGGACGTGGCCGACCGGGGCCAGGACGCCGCGCAGGATCTCCGTCTCGACCAGGTCGCGCAGCGAGAGCCCGTCCACGCTGAGGACGGCGTTGAAGGCGTAGCCGGCGGTCTCGAAGGCGGCGAAGCCGGCGCCGACGGTGGCGCCCAGCACCAGGCCGTAGCGCAGGCCGCCGACCCGGAGCCGGCGGCTGAGCAGGATCAGCGCGGCCAGTTTGACCGCCTCCTCGATCAGGCCGACGCCGACGTACATCCAGAGCGAGGGGGAGAGCAGGTAGGTCTCCAGGACGGAGGCCCCGAGCACGCCGATGATGCCGCCGACGGCGAAGCAGGCGAACAGCCGGTCCGCGCCGAGGTCGGCGCCGTGGTGCTCGTACGCCCAGAGCACCACGGTGGCGGGGACGAGGAAGCTGCCGAGCAGGACGACGGTCGGCACCAGGTTGCTGTTGCCGGTGAGGAAGGTGACGGCGACGGTGGCGATCCAGAGCAGCAGGCCGATGAGGAAGATCCTGAGCCACTGGGTGGGGCGGGCCGCCGTGCGGGCGCGCGGTTCGGAGATGCGGGGGGTGTTGCGGTATCCGGACACCGGTGAGGGCCTCCCTTGCATGAGCCGCTTTCGTCGCACTGTATGACAAATTGGGTGCTTTGGTACTTTTTGTCCCAGCGTGGGGTGGGCGGGGAGGGGCCGTCGGGGGCGCGGGGAGGGGTGCGCGGGTGGGGGCGTTGATCGTCCGTTATGTTCGATATGTGTTCCCGATCCGCCGAGCCCAGTCGCCCTCCGAACCGACGGTCACCGGGCTGCTGCCGACCCGGCGGCGCGGCGCGCTGCTGGCCGTCGACCTGCTGGACATCCCGTTCTGGCGCCGGGCCACCCCCGCCCTGCTCGCGATCCTGCTGGTCGCCCTCACCGACCTGCTCTCCGGCCGGGACCGCTACCTCGCACCGCTGATGACCGTCGTCCCCAGCATCGCCGCCCTCACCCTGCGCCCGCTCGAACTGCTCGGTGTCAGCTCGCTCGGCTTCCTCGCCGTCTTCGGCCTCAGCCACTACGACGAGGTCGACAGCGTCAACGACGCCCGCTTCCTCTGGGGCGCGATGGTCAGCTACCTGCTGCTCACCGCCTTCTCCGCCTGGGTCGCCCGGATCCGGATGCGCCGGGCCGCCGCGTTCGCCGCCGTCAGCTCCGTCGCCGAGGCCGCCCAGCGGGCCCTGCTCCGGCTGCCCGGCCCGGTCGTCGGACCGCTGCGCCTCGCCGTCCGGTACGTCTCCGCCGCCGACGCCTCCCGGATCGGCGGGGACCTCTACTCGGTGCTGGAGACCCCGCACGGCACCCGGGTCGCGGTCGGCGACGTCCGCGGCAAGGGGCTCGGCGCGGTGCAGACCGCCGCGGTGGTGCTCGGCGCCTTCCGCGAGGCCGCCTACGACGAGGCCGGGCTGCGCGGCGTCGCCGCCCGGATCGAGGCCAGCGTGGAGCGGCACGTCCCGGACGGCGAGTTCACCACCGCCCTGTTCGCCGAGTTCAGCCGCCCGGGTGTGGTCGAACTGCTCCAGTACGGGCACGTCCCGCCGATCCGGGTGGACCCCGACGGGGGCGCGCACGTCCTGGACGCGCCCGACCCGTGGGTGCCGCTCGGCCTCGGCCGCCTCGCCGCCGGGGAGCCCAGCAGCTGGGACCAGCCGTTCGGGCCGGAGGACGTCCTGGTGCTCTGCACCGACGGCGTGGTCGAGGCCAGGCACCGGCGCGGCGGCGAGTTCTACCCGCTCGCCGAACGGGTCGGCCCGCTGGTCCGGGACGCGGCCCGCTCCTCGGCGGAGCTGGAGGCGGCGGTCGGGCGGGTGTACGCGGACCTGCTCGCGCACACCGGCGGCGAGCTGCGCGACGACGCGCTGCTGCTCCTGATCACCCGCACCGACGGGGGGTAGGGCCGGCCTCCGCCGGGGTGGGCCGGGGGGGTGTGGGGGCGCGTCGGGTGGGCGGGGGTCGGGGACGGGCTCCGGGCCGGGGGCGGGCTGGGATTTGGCGGCGGGTCGCAGGTCCGTTCGGGCGGTCAGGCCCTCGTGGCCTCGGCCAGGGCGCGGAAGAGGAGCGCCGTCGAGGTGGCCCCCGGGTCCTGGTGGCCGATGCTGCGCGGGCCCAGGTAGGAGGCGCGGCCCTTGCGGGCCTGGAGCGGCACGGTGGCCAGCGCGCCCCGCTCGGCCCCGGCGGCCGCCGCCGCGGTCGCCCCCGGCAGTCCGGCGCCACCGGCCACCGCCTCCCGGTAGGCGGCCAGCGCGGGCGTCCAGGCGTCGACGATGGTCTTGTCGCCCTCCTCGGCCCGGCCCAGCTCGCGGACCGCGCGCAGTCCGGCGGCGAGCGCCTCGCCGAGCGCGGCGACGTCGGCCGGACCGTCCGCCGGTGCGCCCGCGGGCGCCGCCAGGGCCGCGCCGATCGCCCGGAACGCCTTGCCGTACAGCGGGCCGGAGGCGCCGCCGACCTTGGAGATCAGCGTGCTGCCGGTCCTGGTCAGCACCGCGCCCGGGCCCGTCGGCGCCGGGGTGTCCGGGTCGTCCAGGACGGCCAGCACGGCGGCGAAGCCGCGCCGCAGGTTGCTGCCGTGATCGCCGTCGCCGATCGCCGAGTCCAGTTCGGTGAGCCGCTCGTGCTCCTTCCCGACCGCCTCGGCGAGCGCGCGGACCCAGGCCTCGGCGAGGCGGGTGTCGAAGTCCATCCGGAGGTCTCCTCGGCTGGGAGTCGGGCGGGGGTCAGGCCCGCTTCAGGGCGGGGGTGTCGGCGGGGGCGTCCCACAGCTCCAGCAGCTCGCGGTCGGCCTTGGTCAGGGTGAGCGAGAAGCCCGCCATGTCGAGGCTGGTCACGTAGTTGCCGACCAGGCTGCGGGCCACCGTGATGCCGTGCCCGGCCAGCCGGGCGGCGACCTCCCCGAAGACCACGTACAGCTCCATCAGCGGCGTCCCGCCCAGGCCGTTGACCAGGGCGATCACCTCGTCGCCGGCGGTCAGGTGGTGGTCGGCGAGGACCGTCTCCACCACCTCCGTGACCAGCTCGCGGGCCGGGCGCAGCTTCTCCCGGCGGCGGCCCGGCTCGCCGTGGATGCCGACCCCGACCTCGATCTCGTCCGCCGCCAGCTCGAAGCCCGGCCGGCCCGCCGCCGGGACGGTCGCCCCGGTGAGCGCGATCGCGAACGAGCGGGAGGCCGCGTTCACCCGCTCGCCGAGGGCGGCCACCGCGTCCAGCGGGGCGCCGCGCTCGGCCAGCGCGCCGGCCGCCTTCTCCACCACGACGGTCGCCCCGGTGCCGCGCCGGCCGGCCGTCCAGGTCGAGTCCTCGACCGCGACGTCGTCGTTGACCAGCACCGTGCGGACCTCGATGCCCTCCTCGGCGGCCAGCTCGGCGGTGAGCTCGAAGTTCAGCACGTCGCCGGTGTAGTTCTTGACGACGAAGACCACGCCGGCGCCGGAGTCCACGGCCCGCGCGGCGGCCAGCAGCTGGTCCGGCACCGGGGAGGTGAAGACCTCGCCGGGGCAGGCCGCGTCGAGCATGCCCCGGCCGACGAAGCCCCCGTGCAGCGGCTCGTGCCCGGACCCGCCGCCGGAGACCAGCGCGACCTTCGGCACGCCCGGCCGGACGGCCCGGGTGATCACCCGGTTGGCCACGTCCACGGCCAGCTCCGGATGCGCGGCGGCCACCCCGGCCAGCACGTCCTCCAGGACGGTCTCCGCGCTGTTGATGAGCTTCTTCACGGCCTTCGCACTCCCTCGCCCGACGGTGCTGCCCCGACGCTACGCCAGACGGGCGGTGTGGGTACGGAATCCGGCGTTCGTGGATCACCCGGGTGGAGCACCTTCTAAGGTTCCGCCCATGAGTGATCATGTGGGGATCGTGCTGGTGTCGCACAGCAGGGCGTTGGCGGCGGGGTTGAAGGAGTTGCTGGGGGAGCTCGCCTCGGATGAGGTGCGGGTGGTGGTGGCGGCCGGGACCGAGGAGGGGGAGCTGGGGACCAGCTACGAGCTCATCGCGCGGGCCGTCGCCGAGGCGGACGGCGGGGCGGGCGTCGCGGTGCTGCCGGACCTCGGGAGCTCGGTGCTGACCGCGGTGACCGTGCTGCAGGACGAGCCGCACCCCGGGGTGGTGCTGGTCGACGCGCCGTTCGTGGAGGGCGCGGTCGCCGCCGCGGTGACCGCCTCGACCGGGGCGGTGCTGGCCGAGGTGGTCGCGGCGGCGGAGGAGGCGCGGGGCTACCGCAAGCTGTGACCGGCTGACGGCGGCGGGCCGCTACCGGCGGCCACTACTTGGCGTCGGCGTAGCACTCCACTACGGCGGTGCTGAGCGGGAACCGCACCGGGGTGTCGCCGAAGACCAGCCGGCGGGCCTCGTCCGCCGCCGCGGCGACCGCGGCCGCCACCTCGTCGGCCAGGTTGGCCGGGGTGTGCACCACCACCTCGTCGTGCTGGAAGAAGACCAGGTGCGGCCGGTCGGCGGCGGCCACCGGGAGTTCGCCGAGCCGGCGGCGCAGCGCCGCCAGCAGGGCCAGCGCCCAGTCGGCGGCGCTGGCCTGGATGACGAAGTTGCGGGTGAACCGGCCGCGGGCGCGGGCCGAGCGGCCGCCTGCCTCGCCGGCCGTCTCCGCCTCGGTGAGGTCGAGGAAGTCGGCCGAGGCGGGCGGGCAGGGCCGGCCGAGCCGGGAGGCGACCACGCCGCCGTCCTCGCCGGTGCGGGCGGCCGCCTCGACGTAGCCCATCGCGGTCGGGTAGCGGGTGCGCAGGGTGTTGAGCAGCGGACCGATGTCCCCGCTGGTCTGGCCGTACATGGCGCCGAGCAGGCCGAGCTTGGCCTTGTCGCGGTCGCCCTGGAAGGCGGTGGCGGCGAGCGCCTCGTACAGGTCACCGCCGGCCGCGGTGCGGGCCAGCCCGGTGTCGCCGGAGAGCGCGGCGAGGACCCGGGGCTCCAGCTGGGCGGCGTCCGCGACGACCAGCAGCCAGCCCGGGTCGGCGACCACGGCGCGGCGCAGGATGCGCGGGATCTGCAGCGCGCCGCCGCCCCGGCTGGCCCAGCGGCCGGAGACCACGCCGCCGACCACGTACTCGGGGCGGAACCGGCCGCCGCGCGCCCAGGCGTCCTGCCAGGCCCAGCCGTGCGCGGCGTGGATCCGGGCGAGCTCTTTGTAGCGGACCAGCAGCCGGGCCGCCGGGTGGTCGATCTCCTTCAGCTCCCAGGACCGGGTGCTGGCGAGCTGGATGCCGGCCTCGCCGAAGGCGCGCAGCACCTGGCTGTGCGAGTCGGGGTTGAACGGGCGGCCGCCGAGCGCCTGCTGGAGTTCGACGGCGAGGTCGGCGAGCAGCCGCGGCTGGGTGCCGGGGACGGTCGGGCGCGGCCCGAGCAGCTCGGTCAGCAGCCGGTCGTGGACGTCGGCGCGCCAGGGCAGGCCGTCGTGGCCCATCTCGGCGGCGGCCAGCGCGCCGGCCGACTCGGCGGCGACCAGCAGCCGGAAGCGGGCGCGGGCGGCCGGGTCGGCGATCGCGGCCAGCCGGCGCTGCTGCTCGGCGTGGACGGCGACCACCGCGGTCAGCGGGTCGGTGCCGGGCGGCAGTTGCAGCCGGTCCGGGGCGAACAGGGTGTCCTGGCCGTCGTCGGCCTCGGCGGAGCCGGACTCGGGCAGGTCGGCGGGGACGGGCAGGCCGCGCAGCCGGGCCCAGGCGGCGCCGAGCGAGCGGGGCGCGCCGAACCGGCCCTCGTGGGCGAGCAGCAGCGCCTCGACCAGCCGCAGGTCGTGGCAGCGGGCGAGCCGGTCGGGCAGCCGGGGGAGCAGCGGCTCGTACCCGGACTCGGCGGCGGCCCAGACCCAGCGCGGGTGCTCGGCGGCCTCCCGGGCGGCGACGGCGGCGGCGAGGTCGGCGGTGGGGACGGGCGGGCCGAGCGGGGTGCCCGCGTCGTCGAGCGGCTGGAGCCGGCCGCCGGGGCCGTGCGGGTCGGGGGCGAGGGCGATCCGGGGTGTCACGGGGGGCTCCTCCTCTCGTGCGGGGCTTGCTGGTGCGGGGACGGCGGTGCGGGACGACGGCGACGGCGGCGGTGCGGGTGGTCGGTCGGGCGGTGCGGGTCGGGCGGGCGGTGCGGGTTGGTGACGCGGGGCGGGCGGAGTCGACGGTAGCGGGTGGGTCCGACAACCGGAGCAGGCCGCTCCGGGCGCCCGCCCCCGCGCGTGCCCCGGCGGGTGCGCTGACGGGCGCGTCGGCGGGTGCGCCGGGCGGCCGGTGGGGGCGTAGGCAGCGCGGATGACAGCGCGTAAGGTCGGCGGAATGACCGAGAACCCGTTCTTCAAGCCGAGCACCCTGGCCTACGAACTGCCGCCGTTCGCCGAGATCCGGCCGGAGCACTACCTGCCCGCCTTCGAGCGCGGGATGGCCGAGCAGCTGGCCGAGATCGCCGGGATCACCGCCGACCCGCAGCCGCCGACCTTCGACAACACCGTGGTCGCGCTGGAACGCTCGGGAGCACTGCTGCGCCGCGTCCGCGGGGTCTTCGAGAACCACTCCGCCGCCGACACCACGCCCGAGGTCGACCGGATCGACGCCGAGATCAGCCCGCGGCTGGCCGCCCACCGCGACGCGATCCACCTGGACGCCGCGCTGTTCGCCCGGGTCGAGGAGCTGCACGGCCGTCGCGCCGAGCTGGGCCTGGACGCCGAGTCGCTGCGGCTGCTGGAGCGCCGGCACACCGCGTTCGTCCGGGCCGGCGCCCGGCTCGGCGCCGCCGAGCAGGACCGGCTGCGCGCGATCAACGCCGAACTGGCCTCCGCCGCCGCCGAGTTCCGGCAGAACGTGTCGGCCGACTCGCAGGCCCGGGCGCTGGTGCTGGACTCCGTCGAGGAACTGGCCGGCCTCTCCCCGGACGAGATCGCGGCCGCCGCCGAGAACGGCCGGGCGCTCGGCCGGGACGGCACCTACGTGCTCAGCCTGAAGAACTTCTCCAACCAGACCGAACTGGCCTCGCTCACCGACCGCTCGGTCCGCGAGCGGCTGCTCGCCGCCTCGCTCGACCGCGCCGCCGACACCAACGGCCCGCTGGCGATCCGGATGGCCGCGCTGCGCGCCGAGCGGGCCCGGCTGCTCGGCCACGACACCCACGCCGCGTACGTGGTCGCCGACGAGACGGCCGGCACCGTCGAGGCGGTGGACGCGCTGCTGGCCCGGCTGGTGCCGCCGGCCGTGGCCAACGCCCGCCGGGAGGCCGCCGAACTGGCCAAGCACGCCGCCGCCGACGGCGTCGAGGAGATCGCCGCGCACGACTGGGCGTACTACTCGGAGCAGGTCCGGCAGGCCTCGTACCAGGTGGACGCGGCCGCGCTGCGCCCCTACTTCGAGCTGGAGCGGGTGCTGCGGGACGGCGTGTTCTTCGCCGCCAACCTGGCGTACGGGGTGACCTTCACCGAGCGCCCGGACCTCGTCGGGTACCACCCGGACGTGCGGATCTGGGAGGTGTTCGAGGCGGACGGCACCCCGCTGGGCCTGTTCCTCGGCGACTTCCACGCCCGGGCGTCCAAGCGCGGCGGCGCCTGGATGGACGAACTGGTCACCCAGTCCGGGCTGTTGGGGCAGCGGCCGGTGGTCTACAACAACCTGAACATCGCCAAGCCGGCGCCCGGGGAGCCGGTGCTGCTCTCCTGGGACGAGGTCCGCACGCTGTTCCACGAGTTCGGGCACGCGCTGCACGGGCTGTTCTCGGACGTGCGCCACCCGTACTTCGCCGGGACGGCCGTGCCGCGGGACTTCGTGGAGTTCCCCTCCCAGGTCAACGAGATGTGGATGGTCTGGCCGGAGGTGCTGGCCAACTACGCCCGGCACCACGAGACCGGCGAGCCGCTGCCGGCCGAGCTGGTCGAGCGGATGGCGGCGGCGGAGTCGTTCGGGCAGGGCTTCCGGACCGTCGAGTACCTGGCGGCGGCGCTGCTGGACTGGGCCTGGCACACCCTGCCGGAGGGCCGGGAGATCGCGGACGCCCGGGAGTTCGAGGCGGCGGCGCTGGCCGAGGCCGGGCTGGCGGTGGCGGCGATCCCGCCGCGCTACCGGACCACGTACTTCGGGCACATCTTCGCGGGCGGGTACAGCGCGGGCTACTACGCGTACATCTGGTCGGAGGTGCTGGACGCCGACACCGTGGAGTGGTTCAAGGGGAACGGCCGGAGCGTGCGGGAGAGCGGCGAGGTGTTCCGGCGCGAGCTGCTGGCGCGCGGTGACAGCCGGGACGCGCTGGACTCCTTCCGCGCGGTGGTCGGGCGCGCCCCGGAGACCGGCCCGCTGCTGGCCCGGCGCGGGCTGCTGTGATTCGCCCGCTCGCCTCCGGGGCGCTCTGATCCGGCGCCGACGGTCGGCGGGCACGGCGCCACCTCCTCCGTCGGCGGCTTGGCCCTTCTCCCTTGCGGCACCGGCGCGCCCCTTCGGCTCGGGGCGGAGGGCCGCCCGCTCTGACCCGGAGGGCCCCGGTGGCCCACTCAGCGCGGGGTGAGGGTGACGGTGACCGGGGTGCCCGGGTGGGTGTGCGGGAGGCGGATCAGGGCCCGGCCGGCCCGGTCGCCGGACGGCTGGTCGAGCTCGACCAGGGCCCCGGCCGGTTGTACGGCGATCCGCGCGCCGGTCGGGAACGCCGCGGCGGGCAGGGCGAGTTCGGTGGTCCTGCCGGTGCCGTCGGCGGTCCAGCGGACGGTGTGCCCGGCGCCGTCCGCGGTGGTGCGGGCGCCCGTGCCGGCCACCGCGACCGGGTACGGGCCGAACGCCGGCCCGTCGCCCGGGGCGGGCCGGCCGGCCGGGTCGAGCGCGCAGTAGCCGCCGTTGCCCCGGCACCAGTACCACATCGCCCAGCCGGCCGCGAAGCCGTCCATCGCGTCGACCTGACGGCGCACCAGCAGGGCGTTGCCGGGTGTCCGGGAGTTCGGCGGCCCCCACTCGCCGACCAGCACCGGCAGCCGGTGCGCGGCCGGGTAGCCGGTGATCGCGGCGGTGTAGCGCTCGACGAAGCCGCCGGCCGGGTCCCAGTCGGCGCCGGACTCGACGGCGGTGTCGTAGAAGTGCGGCGCGTAGCCGAGCCGGGGCGTGCCCGGCCGGGGGTCGGTGAAGCCGGGCAGCCGGGTCGGCACGCCCTGGCCGACCAGGACGGTCGGTTCGACGAACAGCCAGGCCCGCCGGTCGACCGCGCGGACGGCGGTGATCAGCCGGCGGTACATGTCGGCGAGCCGGCCGGTCTCCAGTTCGGCGGCGGCGCGGGCGAGCACCGCCGGGTCGGTCGGGTCGCCGTCCACCGGGCCGAACGGCTCGTTGAACAGGTCGTAGCCCAGCAGCGAGCGGTGGTCGCGCAGTTCGCGGGCCAGCCGGGTGTAGAAGTCGGCCTGCCAGGCGCGCAGGTCGGGGTCGTCGTAGAGGTGCCGGAAGGCGGCCTGGACGGCGGGCTGGAAGTAGCCGGCGAACCAGTCGTCCGGGTCCGGTTCGAACGGCAGGCCGTCGTCGCGGGTGGCCCAGTCCGGGACGCCGCGGTCGCCGCCGCCGAACCGCGGCCCGTAGACGTCCTGGTGGAAGTCGACCAGGGCGAGCACGCCGTACCGGTCGGCCCAGTCGAGGAGCCGGTGCAGCCGGGCCAGTTCGGCCGGGTCGAGGCGGCCGCGGGCGGGCTCCAGCCGGGTCCACGAGACGGCCACCCGGATCAGTGTGAAGCCCTGTGCGGCCAGCGACCTGACGTCCTGTTCGGTGGCCTCGGCGTACTTGTCGAGGTTGAAGCCGCGCAGCTGGAGCCGGCGGCCGGCGGCGTCGGTGAGGTCGGTGCGGCCGTCCGGGGCGGTGGCGGTGCCGGTGGGGAACGCCGCTGTCCGGTGGGCCGGTTGGGCCGGTTGGGCCGGTTGGGCCGGTTGGGCCCGGGCCGGGGCGGCGGAGAGGGCGACGGCGGCGGCGAGCAGCAAGGCGACGGCGGTGCGGCGCGGGCGCATCGGGACCTCCGGGGGCGGGGGAGGGTGGGGCCCGATGATGACGGGGTGCGCGCGTTCCGCACAAGAGAGCGTCAGTCGGCGGGCTCCGGGGCCGGTCCGGTGGGCAGCACGGCGGTCGGCAGGTCGGCGGCGGCGGCGAGCCGCCCCCAGAGCAGGTCGGCGAGCGCCTGGACCATCCGGGTGCGCGAGCAGGGGCGGGCGTCGAGCCACCAGTCGCCGGCCGCCAGCACCATGCCGGTGATGGCCCGTCCCCAGGCCTCGGCGAGCAGTTCGCGGTCGGCGCCGAGGTCGACCTGGTCGGCGATGGCGCGGGTGATCTCCTCGGCGATCTGCCGCAGCGCCGGGGCGAGCGCGTTGCCCGCGCCGCTCGGGTCGCCCGGTTCGGGGTGGGTGAGCAGCCGGTAGACCTGGGGTCGGGCCTCGATCCCGGCGAGGTAGGTGTCCAGCACGTGCTCGACCCGGTCGCGGCGCTCCAGCGGTTCGGCGAGCGCGGCCCGGACGGCGGCCAGCAGTCCGCCGGTGTGGCGTTCGGTCAGGGCCCGGACCAGGCCGTTCCGGTCGCCGAAGTGGCGGTACAGGATCGGTTTGGTGATGCCGGCCTCGGCGGCGATCGCGTTCATGCTGGCGCCGGGGCCCTCGCGCTGGATGACCCGGTCGGCGGCGTTGAGCAACTGCTCCCGGCGGGGCTCTGGGTCCATGCGCTGTTCCTTCGCTTCCCTCGGTCGTTCCGGCGCTCCGGCGTTGACACCGGTTACCAAGCAGTAGCAGACTCCGTCGATGTTACCGCCGGTAACACCCCCGGTCGGTCGCACCTTTCTTCGGAGGCACCCACCCATGAGCACCTTCTCGCTGGACCCCGGCGCCGACCAGCTCGCCGTGCGCGACTGGCTGCACGGCTTCGCCGCCGACGTGATGCGGCCCGCCGCCGCGGAGTGGGACGAGCGCGAGGAGACCCCCTGGCCGATCATCCAGGAGGCCGCCAAGCTCGGCATCTACTCGCTCGACTTCTACGCCCAGCAGTACTTCGACCCCTCCGGCGTCGGCATCCCGATCGCCATGGAGGAGCTGTTCTGGGGCGACGCCGGCATCGGCCTGTCCATCGTCGGCACCACCCTGGCCGCCGTCGCGGTGCTCGCCAACGGCACCGACGAGCAGATCGGCACCTGGGCGCCGCAGATGTTCGGCACCCCGGACGACGTCAAGGTGGCCGCGTTCTGCTCCTCCGAGCCGGACGCCGGCTCCGACGTCTCCGCGCTGCGCACCCGGGCGGTCTACGACGAGGCCGCCGACGAGTGGGTGCTGAACGGCACCAAGACCTGGGCCACCAACGGCGGGATCGCCGCCGTCCACGTGGTGGTCGCCACCGTCGACCCGGCGCTCGGCGCCCGCGGCCAGGCCTCCTTCGTGGTGCCGCCGGGCACGCCCGGGCTGAGCCAGGGCCAGAAGTTCAAGAAGCACGGCATCCGGGCCTCGCACACCGCCGAGGTGGTGCTGGACTCCGTCCGGGTGCCCGGCCACTGCCTGCTCGGCGGCAAGGAGAAGCTGGACGAACGCCTCGCCCGGGCCCGCGAGGGCGTCCGCAAGGGCGGCCGGAACGCGGCGATGGCCACCTTCGAGGCCTCCCGGCCGGCCGTCGGCGCGCAGGCCATCGGCATCGCCCGGGCCGCGTACGAGGTGGCGCTCGACTACGCGAAGACCCGGGTGCAGTTCGGCCGCCCGATCATCGACAACCAGGGCGTGGCCTTCCAGCTCGCCGACATGCGGACCCGGATCGACGCGGCCCGGCTGCTGGTCTGGCGGGCGTCCTGGATGGCCGCCACCAACCAGCCGTTCACCGCCGCCGAGGGCTCGATGTCCAAGCTCTACGCGGGCGAGACCGCCAAGTGGGTGACCGCCCAGGCGATGCAGATCCTCGGCGGCAACGGCTTCACCCGCGAGTACCCGGTCGAACGGATGCACCGGGACAGCGCGATCTACTCCATCTTCGAGGGCACCAGCGAGATCCAACGCCTCGTCATCGCCCGCACCATCTCCGGCCTCCCCATCCGCTGAGCATCCGCCTCAGCGGGTGGCCCAGAAGGTGAGCCCGGCGGACACCGCGCCCACCACCGTGCCGACGATCGTCTGCGCGGTGGTGTGGTCCCGCAGCACCACCCGGGACCAGCCGATCAGCGCGACCAGCGGGTAGAGCAGCAGCCACCACGGGCCGAGCGCGATCGCCAGGCAGAGCACGGCGCCGCTCGCCACCGCCGTGTGCACCGAGACCTTCCACCAGACGGTGATCACCAGGATCGGGATCAGCGCGGCGAACATCGCCAGCACCATCGCGGTGAGGTCGCCCGGCGCGTGCGCCGCGTACATCACCGCGAAGCTGGTCGCGACCGAACCCATGATGAACGGGATGACGGTCAGCCGGCGCTTCCGGTGGCCGACGTGGCGGTCCTCCAGGGTGCCCTTGCGGATGCCGCGCTGGATGAACAGGGTCGGGATCACGGCGGCGAACAGCGCCGCGAAGGCCGCCCAGCCGAGCCCCGGCCAGCCGTGCCGGACGCCGCCGAGCAGGAGCAGCTGGGCGATGATCACGTTCTTCGGCTCCAGGCCGTCGGTGACCCGGCGGGCCCAGGTCGTCACGGGCGTGGCGGCGGTCATCGCGGGGGTGCTCCAGGGGCAGGTTCGGCTACGGATCAGTCGGATGATCGTATCGACGCCCGCCCCTCGCTCCGGAGGCAGGGGCGAGCGGTCCCGGCGGGGTCCCGATGGGGGTCCCGGTCGGGTCAGAAGCGGGGTGGGCGGCGTTCGAGGAAGGCGGCGAGGCCTTCCCGGACGTCGGGGGTCTGGCGGGACCGGCGTTCCCAGGGGGCGAGGGCGGCGGGGGCCTGGTCCGGGGGGACGGCGAGGGCGGCCTTGACGGCGCCGATGGTCTGCGGTGAGCGGGTGGTCAGCAGGCGGGCGAAGGCCAGGGCGGCGGCGTCGAGTTCGGCGGCCGGCAGCACCTTGTCGGCCAGGCCGAACGCGGCCGCCTCCGGGGCGGGCAGCAACTCGCCCGAGAACAGCAGGTACTTGGCCCGGGACGGGCCGACCAGGCGGGCCAGCCGCAGGGTCGGCACCGCCGGGTAGACCACGCCCAGCTTGGCCGGGGTGATGCCGAGCCGGGCGTCCTCGGCGACGAACCGCAGGTCGCAGGCGACCGCCAGCTGGCAGCCGCCGCCGACGCAGGAGCCGTGCACCACCGCGATGGTGGGGTGCGGGAAGGCGGCCAGCGCCTCCTCGGCGGCGACGTTGATCGCGTGGTACGCGTCGGCCCGGTCCGGGTCGCCGTAAACGTCGGCGAGTTCGTCGATGTCCGCGCCGGCGCTGAAGGTGCCGCCCGCGCCGGTGACCAGCAGGGCGCGCACGCCCGGCTCCGCGGCCAGCCGCTTCAGCACCTCGGGCAGCGCCCGCCAGATCGCCAGGGTGACGGCGTTGCGCCGGTGCGGGCGGTCGAACTCCAGCACCGCGACGCCGTCCGCGCCGAGGTGGGCGTTGAGGCCGTCGACCTCGGTGGGCAGCGGGGCGCGGTCGTGCGTCAGCGGCGGCCGGGCGGCCATGGGCACCTCCGGGAGGGTGTGGGTGCGGCCACTCTCTCAGGGGGTGGCCGCGCAGTAGTCGCCGAGCCCCAGTTCGACCATGGCGAAGGCCCGCCGGGCGTCGGCCAGGGCCTCGGGCAGGACGTCCGCGGCGCGCTCGCCGGCCATCATCCGGCGCTGGTTCTCCTCGGTCAGGGTCAGCTGGGTGCCGATGAGCTGGGCGGCGGCGACGCGGGCCGCCAGCGGGTCGCCGGCCGGGTCCTGAGCGAGCAGTTCGGCGGCGAGCTGCATCCGGGTCCCCCGGCCGAACGCGGAGGACGCCCGCTGCGCCAGCACCGGCGTGCGGTGGATCAGCCCGACCACGTCGATCACCTGCTGCTGGTCGCTGAGCCCGGTCGCGGGGTCGAAGGCGGCGAGGGCGGCGAGGTAGTGGGCGCGCAGCGCGGCCACCGCCGAGACGCCGGGTGCCCGTTCGCGCACCACCCGGGCGGGTTCCCCGATGTGCTGCTCCATCGGGCCGAGGACGAGGTCCTCCTTGGACGGGAAGTAGTTGAAGACGGTCATCTTCGAGACCTCGGCGGCGGCGGCGATCTCGGCGACCGAGACCTCGTCGAAGCCGCGCTCGGCGAAGAGCCGGACGGCGGTCTGCCAGAGCCGGATCGCGGTCTGCCGCTTCTTGCGCTCGCGCAGCCCCAGCTTGGCCTCGTCGTCGGCCTCATTGCCGCCGGGGCTCACCGTGCTTCTCGTCATGGGGTGACTTTACCAGGATCAAAGATGTATCCGGATGAAGAATTGACCGGGTCAAAAAAGCCTGCCATGGTGAGGACGTGCCGCCGGCCGTCCCGGTCCGGCGCCGGGCCCGCGGGCCCGAACTCCGCGTTCCCTGGGGGGATTCCGATGGCCGCCACCGCGCCGGCAGCAGGGCCGATGACCGGGGCCGAGCGCAAGCTCGGCATGCTGATCTGCCTGATCACGATCATCCTGGCCGTGCTCGACATGAACATCGTCTCGGCGGCCACCGTGCCGATCGTCCGGGACCTCGACCCGGTGCACGGCGTCGACCGACTGCCCTGGCTGGTCAGCGCCTTCGCCCTGGCCGCCACCGCGGTGCTGCCGCTCTACGGCCGGCTCTGCGACGCGTACGGCGCCAAGCGGGTGCTGATCGGGGCGGTCGGCACCTTCCTGCTCGGCTCCGCGCTCTGCGGGGCGGCCCAGTCGATGGAGCAGCTGATCGCCTTCCGGGCCGTCCAGGGCATCGGCGGCGGCGGGCTGATGAGCGTGACCATGGTGGTGATGGCCCAGCTCAAGGACCCGGACGAGGAGGGTTCCGGCGGTGGCGGCGGGTTCGGCGGCATCGTCGGCGGCGGGGGCATGGCCGTCGGGCCGCTGGTCGGCGCGCTGCTCGCGGACCACCTGGACTGGCGCTGGATCTTCTACGTCAACCTGCCGATCGGCCTGCTCGTCCTGCTCGGCGCCGTGCTGGTGCTCAAGCTCCCGGCGTCGGCCGGCCGGCGCGGCCTGGACTTCCTCGGCGCGACCCTCGCCGCCGCCTTCGCCACCGGTCTGCTGCTGGTCACCGAGTGGGGCGGCAAGGACCACGCCTGGACCTCCCCGGAGATCCTCGGCCTGGGCGCGGCGACCCTGCTCGCGCTCGGCCTCTTCCTCTGGCGCCAGGCCACCGCCGCCGACCCGGTGCTGCCGCTCTCGCTGTTCCGCGTCCCGGAGATCCGGATCGGCTTCGCGGTGCAGGGCCTGGTCGGCATGGGCCTGATGGGCGCGATCATGTACGTGATGCTCTACCTGCAGGTCGCCCGGGGCGTCGCCGCGACCTCGGCCAGCCTCTACCTGATCCCGATGGCGGTCGGCATGACCGCGGTCGGCCTGGCGGTCAACAAGCTGGAGGCGCGCGGCTGGTCGGTGCGCACCATCCTGGTCTCCGGCTCCGCCTGCGCCGCCACCGCGCTGCTGCTGCTCGGGCTGAGCGGACCGGAGACCTCGCTCTGGCTGGTCCGGGCCGAACTGGTGCTGCTCGGCGTGGGCCTCGGCCAGCTGATCGGCCACCTCATCGGGGTCGTCCAGGACGCCGCGCCGCGGCACCAGCTGGGGGTGGCCACCACCGGCATCCGGTTCTTCCAGACGCTCGGCGGCGCGCTGGGCGCGGCGCTCTTCGGCACGGTGCTGGCCCGGGCGTTCGACGGCAGCGAGCCGGGGCTGCCGCTGGGCGCGGTCGGCCGGCTGACCGGGCCGGCCCGGGCGCACGCGGTGGCGAGCTTCG
This sequence comes from Kitasatospora sp. NPDC093806, assembly GCF_040683335.1. Taxonomy (NCBI): domain Bacteria; kingdom Bacillati; phylum Actinomycetota; class Actinomycetes; order Kitasatosporales; family Streptomycetaceae; genus Kitasatospora; species Kitasatospora sp. NPDC093806. The sequence continues at coordinate 11,942 of NZ_JBFBDO010000097.1, read as the reverse complement.
TGGACGCGGTGGACGTGGTCTTCTTCTCGGCGGCCGGGGTGATGGCGCTGGCGCTGCTGCTGGCCCTGCGGCTGAAGCCGCGCCCGGCGGCGGAGCCGAGCCGGGGGGAGCAGGCGTTGGCCGCCTGAGCGGGCGAGCGGTGCGGTCGGCGGCCCGGCACGGGGGTGCGGGCCGGCGGCGGGCGGCGGGGGTCGGTGGAATCGTCCACCGGCCCCCGCCGCTGTGTCGCCTTCGCCGCCGCAGGGCTCAGGCGGCCGGGCCGCCCTGCGGCTTCCACTCGTGGGTGAGCAGCGACCAGACCTCGCCGTCGCAGTGGACGCCCTGGTGCAGGTAGCTCTCCCGCATGACGCCCTCCAGGGTGAAGCCCAGCCGCTGGGCGACCGCCCGGCTGCGGAGGTTCTCCGGCTTGTTGCGCCACTCCAGCCGGTGCATGCCCCGGACGGTGAAGGCGTAGTCGATCAGGTGCCGGACGGCGGTGGTGACCAGGCCCCGGCCCTGGCCGGCGGGCTCGGTCCAGACGCCGATCTCGGCGGTGCCGCTCCGGACGTCGAAGCTCACGAACATCACGCCGCCGACCAGGGTGCCGTCCAGCCAGATGCCGTAGAGCCGGGCGGTGTCGGCGGCCTGCCGGTCGGCGTAGCCCTGCAGGACGGCGCGGGCCGAGTCGAGGTCGGTGGCGAGGGCGGCCCAGCCGATCCAGGCGTCGATGTGGGCGCGGCCGCGCTCGATGTGCTCCAGGTACTCGGGCGCCCGCCACGGCTCCAGCGGGCGGAGCTCGGCGTTCTCGGCGAGGGGGATGGCGAACATGGGCGGACCTTTCGAGGGGCGGTTCGACTGGTTCGTACATAACAAACGTTTGGTACGTAAGATAGCCACTATGACACCCGCCCGTGGAGACCATGAAGCCCGCCGTACCGAAGTCTCGGAGGCGGTGTGGCGGGTGCTGTCCACCCGGGGCTTCGAGGGGCTGACGCTGCGCGCGGTGGCGGCCGAGATGGGGGCCAGCACGGGGCTGCTGACGCACTACTTCCCGAGCAAGAAGGCGCTGGTCGCGCACGCGCTCGACGTGCTGGACCGGCGCTCGCTGGCGCGGCCCCGAAGGATCGCGCCGACCGACGGCAGCCCGCCGCCGGAGGGGCTGGCCCGGCTCCGGGCGGCGCTGCTGGACATCCTGCCGCTGGACGGGCCGGCCGTGGCCGGCAACCGGATCTGGGTCGGCTCCTGGGACGTCGCGCTGGCCGATCCGGAGCTGGCCGCCGCGCACGCGGCCCGGTACGCGCGGGCGCGCGGGCTGCTGGCCGACTGCGTGGCGGCCGCGCAGCGGCTCGGCGAGCTGCCGGCCGGGCCGTCGGCGGAGCAGCTCGCGGCGGGGGCGCAGGCCTTCGCGCTGGGGCTGGTGGTGCAGGCGCTGTTCGCGCCGGCGGAGTTCCCGGCGGAGCGGCAGCTGGCGCTGCTGGACGCCTACCTCGCGGGGCTGGCAGCGGCCTAGGCGCCCGGTACCGGCCTGGCGTCGGCCTGGTGCCGGCCCGGCGCCCGGCCGTTCCGGACCCGGGTGGTTCACCGGGCGAAATCGGCTGTTTCCGGTACCGGAATTCCTGCGGGCCGACTTTTCGGGGCGTGCATGACACGGATGGTCACGGGTTATGCGCGCTGGGTGTCGGGAGGTGCCGCGTCCGGTCCCGCGCCGTCCGGCAATTTGACCGGTACGGGTAATGCGCGAACCGGGCGGCGGAGCCGCGGCCGGGTGTTGCGTTGTGCCCCCAGCAGGATTCGAACCTGCGACCTACCGCTTAGAAGGCGGGTGCTCTATCCGCTGAGCTATGGGGGCGGGACGGGCGGTGCCCGGGTGGGCACGACCGTTGCCGGGATCGGGCGGTGGGCGCGTGGCGCCCGCTGTCCGTCCCCGTACCTGAGAGTGGGGTGTGGGGGGTGGCGGGTCCTTGCCCTGTCGGGGACAGGATAAGGGTGTCCCGTTCCTCGGCCGGGTGTTACGACACCGCCGTTGGTGTGTCGGCCTCGGTGGAGCGGTCCGATAATCGCAGGTGGAAGCCGTGAGTGCAGCGGTCTGGCGGTCTTCCGCGCCGGACGTTGTGCAGTCGTTACGGGGCTGTCTGCCCACCCGTTATGGATTCGGCACGGAGAAAGCGCCGCCGTCGGGGCCCGCATCGACGCGGGTGGGGGGCCGCATTCGGGTTCGTTCGGTCGGATGACGTGCGCGGACGGCCGGCGGAGCCACCCCTGGGGGTGTCCGGGGCACTGTCGGGCCGGGACGATTGTTGTCATGACCCCGAAGAGACCGGGGTCGACGGTCACACAAAGGCTGAAATTCACCCCTGCGGGCGACGGCAGTTTTCCACAGCCCCGAGTTGTCCACAGGATTTTCGATCCGGCCTTCACGGATTTCCCGAGAAGTGCACTCTCAATGCACACCGGTCGATTCCGTACGGTGCAACCGAGAGAACGGAGCGTGGTTGTGAACGAGACCCTGGTGACGGTGATCGGGAATGTCGCCACCGAGGTGACGTACACCGAGACGGCCGGCGGGGTGCCGGTCGCGAACTTCCGGCTGGCGTCGACCGAGCGGCGCTACGACCGGTCCCGGGACGGCTGGGTGGACGGCGAGACGCAGTGGGTGACGGTGACGGCCTGGCGGGCGCTGGCCGGGCACCTGATCGGCTCGCTGTCGAAGGGGGATCCGGTGGTGGTGAGCGGGCGGTTGAGGGTGCGGGAGTGGGCGGACGGCGAGGCGAAGCGGAGCCGGGTGGAGATCGACGCCCGATCGGTCGGACACGACCTGAGCCGTGGTACGGCGAGGTTCACCTGGGCGCCGGGGGCGCGGAGCGCGTCCGCGGGTGGTTCGGCCGGCTCGGGCGGGGTCGCCGTCGCCGCGGCCGGGCCGGCGGTCGGCGGGGAGGTCGATGGGAAGGTCGGGGTGACGGTGGGTGAGGCGGTGCCCGGGTGGATCGTGGACGCCCTGCGGGTGCGGCGGGCCGCGGCGGGGGGAGTGGAGGAGGGGGCGGAGGAGGAGCCGGCCGAGCAGTCGGGCGAGGCCGGGGAGGTGACCGTCCGGACGCCTTGACTGTCGACAAATATGCGAATCGAGACGGTTGTTGTCCCTGTCCGGGTAATCCCCTACCGGTTAACGGAAAGCTCCGCCTATTCTGGCTGTCCGTCAGCTTGTGTGGATACTGAGCGCGTTGATAACGATCCAGATACGGAATCGTCCTGATTTCGCATGGGGGTTTCCGGGCTCGTGGGGCTCCATAGGATTCGTCTGGTTCACATCATGTAGCGGCGCCACAGGGGGCGCAGCGAGCAAGGCGGGCTGCCCATCGGCATGGCCCGGCCCGGAGGGATCCCAAGATGTTCCAGAGGCAGGGGCGGAGTCTTCCCCGAATCACCACTGTCATGCTCGCGACCAGCGTTGCGCTGGGCGGGGGCCTGTTCGCGGCCGGTGCGGCGGTCGCGGCCGACGCCCCGGGCGCCGGCGTCACGGCAGTGGTCCAGCCGGTCATGTTGAGCGAAGAGATCGCCATCGAGGGCAGCCGCTCCATCCAGGGCGGACTCTTCACCCTCAAGACCGCCGACGGCGAGATCAAGACGTACTGCATCGACATCGACCACCCGGTCGACATCACCGCGGCGATCGAGTACCAGGAGTCCGACTGGAAGTCGAGCTCGCTCGGCCGCCCGGAGAAGGCCCAGGACGCGTCCAAGATCCGCTGGATCCTGGAGAACTCCTACCCGCAGGTCACCGACCTCAAGAAGCTCGCCGCCGACGCGGGCGTCAAGGGCGAGCTGACCAAGGAGGACGCCGCCGCCGGCACCCAGGCCGCGATCTGGAAGTTCTCCGACGGCAAGAACGCCACCCCGGTCGACGCCGAGGCCAAGCAGCTGCGCGACTACCTGGTCAGCGAGAAGAACAAGGGCATCGCCGCCGAGCCCAAGCCCTCGCTGAGCCTCACCCCGGACTCGGTGTCCGGCAAGCCGGGCGGCAAGGTCGGCCCGTTCACCATCAACTCCAGCGCCAACGAGGTGAAGCTCGCCGTCACCGGTGACTCCGCCGACAAGGTCAAGCTGGTCGACAAGGACGGCAAGCCGGTCGCCGCTCTCGGCCCGGTCGCCAAGGACACCCAGCTGTTCCTGGACGTGCCGGCCGGCACCCCGGACGGCTCGGCCACCGTCAACGCCTCCGCCGAGACCGTCGTGCCCAGCGGCCGCGTCTTCCTCAGCAAGGGCTACACCCCGGCCCGGCACAGCCAGACCATGATCCTGGCCGGCTCGACCAAGCTCAACGTCAAGGACGCCGCGAAGGCCACCTGGAAGGCCGCCAAGGGCCCGCTGGTCGACAGCGCCGCCCAGGTCGAGTGCGTCGCCAACGGCGTCAAGGTCTCCGTCGCCAACGGCGGCGACGAGGCCGCCACCGTCTCGGTGAAGCCGGGCAAGGACATCACCGTCCAGCCGGGCAAGATCGAGACCGTGGTCGTCCCGGTCGCCGAGGACGCCGCCTACGACATCACGGTCACCGGCCCGAACAACTTCAGCAAGAACTTCAAGGGCATCCTGGACTGCAAGAACGCCAGCGTGACCACGCCGACCGCCACCCCGTCGGCCACCCCGACCACGGCCAAGCCGTCGACCCCGGCGCCGACCACCCCGGCCCCGACCGCCACCGCCTCGGCCACCCCGAGCGCGACCCCGTCGGCCTCCGCCACCACCACGGCCGCCCACCCGGCCCCGGCGCCGACCAGCTCGGCCCCCGGCACCACCGGTGGTCTGGCCCAGACCGGTGGTAACGACGCCACCCCGATCATCGCCGCCGTCGCCGGCGGTCTGGTCGTGGCCGGCGGTGCCGCGGTCTTCCTGCTGCGCCGTCGCGGCCGCCACGGTGGCACCGCCGCCTGAGGCAGCGAACGGTCAGTGATCGGTCACTGAACCGGTAGCACCCGGCCCGGCTCCCCGCACCATGTGCGCGGGGAGCCGGGCCGCTTCGCGCCCGGAGGCGAGCGGGGCATAACAGGGTTCGGGGCTCCTGGTCCGGTGCGGCACAATGGAAGGCTGCAAGCCGAATACTCCCGACGACGCCGGAGCGATCTCACGTGGCGGAATACATCTACACGATGCGCAAGGTGCGCAAGGCTCACGGAGACAAGGTCATCCTTGACGACGTGACGCTCAGCTTCCTCCCCGGAGCGAAGATCGGCGTCGTGGGCCCCAACGGTGCCGGTAAGTCCACCGTGCTGAAGATGATGGCCGGCCTGGAGCAGCCCTCCAACGGCGACGCCTTCCTCTCGCCCGGCTTCACCGTCGGCATGCTGCTCCAGGAGCCGCCGCTCGACGAGTCCAAGACCGTTCTGGAGAACGTCGAGGACGGCGTCAAGGAGATCAAGGGGAAGCTCAACCGCTTCAACGAGATCGCCGAGCTGATGGCCACCGACTACTCGGACGCGCTGCTCGACGAGATGGGCAAGCTCCAGGAGGACCTGGACCACGCCGAGGCCTGGGACCTGGACGCCCAGCTGGAGCAGGCCATGGACGCCCTGGGCTGCCCGCCCGGCGACTGGCCGGTCACCAAGCTCTCCGGTGGTGAGAAGCGCCGCGTCGCGCTCTGCAAGCTGCTGCTGGAGGCCCCCGACCTGCTGCTGCTCGACGAGCCCACCAACCACCTGGACGCCGAGTCGGTGAACTGGCTGGAGCAGCACCTGGAGAAGTACAAGGGCACCGTCGTCGCGGTCACCCACGACCGGTACTTCCTGGACAACGTCGCCGAGTGGATCCTCGAACTCGACCGCGGCCGCGCCTACCCGTACGAGGGCAACTACTCCACCTACCTGGAGACCAAGCAGTCCCGTCTCAAGGTCGAGGGCCAGAAGGACGCCAAGCGCGCCAAGCGGCTCAAGGAAGAGCTGGAGTGGGTCCGCTCCAACGCCAAGGGCCGCCAGGCCAAGTCGAAGGCGCGTCTGGCCCGCTACGAGGAGATGGCGGCCGAGGCCGACAAGATGCGGAAGCTGGACTTCGAGGAGATCCAGATCCCGCCGGGCCCGCGTCTGGGCAGCGTCGTCATCGAGGTCGAGAACCTCAACAAGGCCTTCGGCGAGAAGGTCCTGATCGACGACCTCAGCTTCACCCTGCCGCGCAACGGCATCGTCGGCATCATCGGCCCGAACGGCGCCGGCAAGACCACCCTGTTCAAGATGCTCCAGGACCTGGAGACCCCGGACAGCGGCAAGGTCAAGGTCGGCGAGACGGTCAAGATCAGCTACGTCGACCAGAGCCGCGCCAACATCGACCCGAAGAAGACCCTCTGGGAGGTCGTCTCCGACGGTCTGGACTGGATCAACGTCGGCCAGGTCGAGATGCCGTCCCGCGCCTACGTCTCGGCGTTCGGCTTCAAGGGCCCGGACCAGCAGAAGCCGGCCGGCGTGCTCTCCGGCGGTGAGCGCAACCGCCTCAACCTGGCGCTCACCCTGAAGCAGGGCGGCAACCTGCTGCTCCTCGACGAGCCCACCAACGACCTCGACGTCGAGACCCTCTCCTCGCTGGAGAACGCGCTGCTGGAGTTCCCCGGCTGCGCCGTGGTCATCTCGCACGACCGCTGGTTCCTGGACCGGGTCGCCACCCACATCCTCGCCTACGAGGGCGACAGCAAGTGGTTCTGGTTCGAGGGCAACTTCGAGTCGTACGAGAAGAACAAGATCGAGCGACTGGGCGCCGACGCCGCCCGTCCGCACCGGGCCACCTACAAGAAGCTGACCCGAGGCTGACACCCAGCCGTCACGACGGCCCGGCAGACTTCCCCAGGAGGGGCGGCCTGCCGGGCCGCGGCCCGACCGGCACGACCGCCGGCGGGCACCGGACGTCGAGGAGAACACCCGTGGCACGCCACATCTACGCCTGCCCGCTGCGCTGGTCCGACATGGACGCGTTCGGACACGTCAACAACGTGGTCTTCCTGCGCTACCTGGAGGAGGCCCGGATCGACTTCATGTTCACCCAGGCCGCCGCGGCCGGCGCGGGCGAGTTCGCGGGCGGTTCGGTGGTGGCCCGCCACGAGATCGACTACAAGCGCCCGCTGGTGCACCGGCCCGAGCCGGTCACCATCGAGACCTGGGTGACCAGGATCGGCGGCGCCTCGCTGACCGTCTCCTACGAGATCAAGGACACCGCCGAGGACGGCACCGAGACGGTGTACGTCCGGGCCTCCACCGTGGTCGTCCCCTACGACCTCGCCGAGGGCCGGCCGCGCCGGATAAGCCCGGTGGAGCGGGAGTTCCTGGGGCGCTTCATGGACGAGGAGCCGGCGCCCGTCGCCGTCTGACCCACCCGTGTCCCCGAAGCCCCTGCTGCCCGGATGTGAGCCGAAGCGTTGAACAGCACCGTCGCCCTCGCCCTCGCCGACACCGGGGAGGCCGCCGACCTGGCCGCCTTCCTGGTCCGCCTGCTGCGCTTCGACAAGGCGGCGGCGGTCCGGTTGCAGGCCGTGCCGCGGCCGGACGGCACCGGCGTGCTGGCCGTCTTCGGGCGGCTGCCGCTGGGCGGCTCCGGCGCGCTGGCGGTGCGCACCGCCCGGATCGCCGGGCTCACCGAGCCGGTCGACCTGACGGTCTCGGCCGGACAGCTGCTGGACGGCGTCGACGGCGAGGCGGACACGGTGGCCCTGCCCGGCCCGGTCACCGGCCCGGCCTGGGCCGGACTGCTGCCGCCGCGCACCGGCTGGCGCCCGGTCGGCGAGCCGCCGGTGGACCGGGTCTACCCCGAACTGATGGCCGCCGTGCGGGAGTTCCGCGAGCGCAGCGAGGCCGTCCCGGCGCACCACCGGACCCGTGCGGTGCTGGACGCGCTGGCCGACGAGATCTGGTCCCGTCCGGTGGGCGCGCTGCCCGAACTGCCGCTGCGGGCGGCCCACGCGGCCTATGTGATCGGCTTCCTGGGCCCGCGCTCCCCGCTCACCGTGCACCGGGCCGGCGGCTGGCTGCGGCTGTCCGCCCCGGCGGGCTCGGTGGCGGTCCGGACGGCGGCCGCACCCGGCGCCGGCCTCGGGCTCAGCCCGCTCCGGTAGCCGCCCGGGCCCGCTCCGCCGGGTGCCCGCGAACGCCGGTGTCAGCCCTCGGTGTTGATCATCGAGGCGGCGGCGTAGGTGAGGTAGTCCCACAGCTGGCGCTCGGCGTCCTGCGGCAGCTCCAGCTCGTCGACGGCCACCCGCATGTGCTTCAGCCAGGCGTCGTGCGCCGCCCGGTCCACCTTGAACGGCACGTGGCGCATCCGCAGCCGCGGGTGGCCGCGCTGCTCGCTGTAGGTGCGCGGGCCGCCCCAGTACTGCATGAGGAAGAGCGCGAACCGCTCCTCGGCCGGGCCGAGGTCCTCCTCGGGGTACATCGGCCGGAGCAACTCGTCCTCGGCGACGCCCTGGTAGAAGCGGTGGACCAGCCGCCGGAAGGTCGGTTCGCCGCCGACCTGTTCGAAGAAGGTCTCCTCGCTGAGCGTGCCACGCCGGATCTCGTTCACCCGACCATGGTCGCAGACGGCGGCGGGGTCGTACACCGGGACCTGGGGACCAGGACCACCGGCGTACGACCCCGCGCGAGCGGCTCTCCGGGCGGTGCCGGGGCAGCCGGAGGGTCAGTCCTCCCAGCGGAACAGCCGCCAGGAGATGGCGGTCAGCACGGCGGAGAAGAGCAGCAGGCCGCCCATGGTCGGCAGCGCGTCCATCACGCCGCCGCCCCGGGAGAGCACCGACTGGGCGGCGCTGACCAGGTGCTTGAGCGGCAGCGCCTCGGAGATCGCCTTCAGCCAGCCCGGCATGTCGTCGGTCGGGAAGAACGAGCCGGACAGGAAGGACATCGGCAGCACGATGATCTGCGAGAGGCCGTTGGCGGCCTCCTCGGTCTTCGCGATCGAGCCGGCCAGCAGGCCGATCGACATGAAGGCGATGGTCGCGCAGACCACCAGCGGCACGATCAGCCACCAGTCGCCGGTGAGCTTCAGCCCGAAGAACGGCATGGTGGCCACGACCAGGAAGATCGCCGTCTGGACCAGCGCGGTCAGCACCGAGACCGCGACCCGGGAGGCGACGATCGCCCCGGGGCTCACCGGGGCGAGCCGCAGCCGGCGCAGCACCTTCTTCTGCCGCCAGCCGACCAGCGTCATCGCGGCGCTGAACACCGCGCCCATCGCCACCGCCCAGCCCAGCAGGCCGGGGGTGAGGAACTGGATCGGCTTCAGCGACTCGTCCTCGACCCGGCTGCTCTCCAGCGTGTACGCGGGCGCCTTGCCGCTGGCGACCTGGTTGGCCTGCTGGACCACGGAGTTGACGATGCCCTGGACCGTGCCCGCGCGGACCTGGTCGGCCGCGCTGTAGCGGACCACCACCGTGCCGTCCGGGCCCTCCTTGATCATCGCGTCCAGGTCGCCCTTGCGGACCTTCTCCAGCGTGGCGGCCTCGTCCTCGCCGCGGGTGATGGTCAGCACGTGCTCCAGCCCGGCGCGGGCCTCGCCCTGGACCGAGTCCAGCAGCCGGACGGCGCCGACCTGCTCCACCTTGGCGTGCGGGCTGGACGCTCCCTTGAGCAGGGTGCCGAACAGCAGCAGGAACATCAGCGGGAAGAGCAGGACGAAGAAGACCGCGCTCTTGTCGCGGAGGAAGGCGACCAGCATCACCCGGGAGAGGCTGACGAACGCGGACACCCGTTCGCGTTCGGCCGGCGCGCCGGGGCCCGGGGCCCGGCGCTGGGCGGGGACCGTCCCCGTCCCGGCCTTGGTGTCGTCGGCGGTCATGCGCGGTACTCCCGTCCGGTGAGCTGGAGGAAGACGTCCTCCAGGGTGGCCCCGCGGACCTCCAGGCCGCGCAGCGCGTTGCGCTCGGCCAGGACGGCGAGCACCGGCGCGGGCAGCCGGGTGGAGAGCGAGAGCAGGACGCCGTCGTCCTCCAGCGAGGAGATCTCCGCCCCCGCGGCGGCGAACAGCTCGCGCGCGGTGTCCAGGGCCAGCTGGCCGGACTCCACGCTGATCCGGACGGTGTCGTCGATCTCGCGGACCAGCGCGGCGGGTGCCCCGGTGCGCAGGATCCGGCCGTGGTCCATCACCGAGACGCGGTCGCAGAGCACCTCGGCCTCGTCCAGGTAGTGGGTGGTGAGGACGACGGTGCGGCCCTCGGCGTTGATGTCGCGCAGCAGGTCCCAGAGGTTGCGGCGGGCCTGCGGGTCGAGACCGGTGGTGGGCTCGTCCAGGAACACCAGCTCCGGGCCGTGCACCAGCGCGCAGGCGATCGACAGGCGCTGGGCCTGGCCGCCGGACATCTTGTCGGTCATCACCCCGGCCGACTCGGTCAGGCCGACCCGCTCCAGCATCGCGTCGGCGCCCTTGGGGCCGACGCCGTAGAAGGAGCCGAAGGTGCGGATGGTCTCCCGCGCCGTCAGCTTGTTGAAGAACGCGGAGGCCTGGAACTGGACGCCGATGCGCGGCAGCAGCTTGGGGTTGCGCGGCCAGGGCGCCAGCCCCAGCAGCTCGATCCGGCCCTCGTCGGGCTTGCGGATCCCCTCCAGGATCTCCATCGTGGTGGTCTTCCCGGCCCCGTTCGGGCCGAGGATCCCATAGAATTCGCCGGCCTCGACGGTGAGTGACACCCCGTCGACGGCCTGCACGTCCCCGTACCGCTGACGGATTCCGTCCGCGGATATAGCAGCAGTCATAGCGACTGAGCGTAGGGGCGACAGGCCGTCACCGGGAGTCGTCTGAGCATCATTTGATGATCATTTTTACAACTGTGTCGATCTTGGTGAACCGGAGGGCCGTCCTAGGCTCCTCCGGTCCTCCGCGCTCCGGTCCTCAGGCCCGGTGCAGGGTGATCGTGGTCCAGGCGCCGATGTGGATCCGGTCGCCGTCGTTCAGCGGGATCGCCGTGTGCGGGGCGATCGCCTGCGCACCGCCGTTCACCGTCGTGCCGTTGGTGGAGTCCTGGTCGACCAGCACCCAGCTGCCGTCCGGCTGCTCCGCCAGCAGGGCGTGCTGGTGCGAGGCGCCCGGATCCTCCGGCGCGACCGAGAGGTCGATCTCCGGCACCGTGCCGCGGTGCTGGCTGCGCCGGCCGATCCGCAGCTGGCCGCGCCCGGTCAGCGGGATCCGCCGCTCGGGGCAGTACGGCGGGAAGAACAGGCCCGCCGCCTCCGGACCGCTGCGGGTCATCATCTCGGTGAAGTACTCGCGGTCGGCCGCGATCACCGCGAACCAGGTGGCCCGCGCCTGCTCGGCGGCGGCCGGTCCCGACGGCGGGCCGGGCTGCGGCGGCAGCGGCGGGGCGAGGGTGAACGAGGTGCCGAACTCGTCCCCGCGCCGGGCCGGGCCGGGCTGGGCGTAGACCGGGCCGGAGTCCTCGCGCGGCGCCTGGTCCGGGTGGACCGGCGCGCCGGGCTGCTCCTGGTACGGCGCGTTCGGCGCCTCCTGGTACGCCGCCTCCTGGTACGGCGCCTCCGGGAACGGGGGCGCGTGGTGCGGCGCCGGGGCCTCGCCGGGGGCGGGCAGCGGCGGCGGGTAGCCGTAGCCGGACGGCGGACCGGGCTGCGGGTGCGGAGCCTGCGGGTGCGGAGGCTGCGGCGGACCGGCCACCGGCTGGTGGACGGGCTGGTGGGCGGCGGGCGGCTCGTACGCCTCCGGCCCGCTGCCGTACGCCTCCGGCCCGCCGCCGTACGCGGCCGGGATGTTGAGCGGGGCGGGCGCGGGCGGCGGCGCGGCGGGCGCCGGGAACGGCTGCGGGGCGCGCTGCGGCGCCGACAGGTCGTAGTCGTACCCGCACTCCTCGCAGAACCGGCCGGTCTGCGGGCTGCGGCAGATCGGGCAGACCACCAGGCCCTCGGTGAGCTCCGGGCCGGGGCGGGCGAAGCCCTGCGCCTGCGGGGGCGGGAACGCGCCGGGCGGCGGGGGCGGCACCGCGCCCGGGTGCGGCGGGG
>NZ_JBFBDO010000096.1:0-31211 GCF_040683335.1 Kitasatospora sp. NPDC093806 | reverse complement strand
CAGCCGGCCCCCCGCACCGGCCCCGGCAGCGCCCCCGCCGGCCCCGGCGACCGGCCCGAGGGCAGCCTCTTCGACGTGGTGAAGGTGGCCATCGCCATCCTGGACACCGCCGGCCGGGTGGTGCTCTGGAGCCCGGCGGCCGAGGAACTGCTCGGCTGGCCCAACGAGCTGCTGGTCGGCCGCCGGATCGACGAGCTGATCCCGGATGAGGACCAGGTGGCCCGGATCCGCGCCGCGATCCAGGACACCCTGCGGCACGGCCGCTGGTCCGGCCCGGCCGAGCTGCGCGACCGGGAGGGCGTGGCGGTCCTGCTCGACGCCCGGATCTCGCTCCTGGTGGACGGCGACGGCACCCCGTTCCTCCAGGTCAACCTGGCCGAGGCGGCGGCCGTCCGGGCGGTCGAGCGCGACCTCGCGGTCCGCGACGCGCTGTTCGAGCAGTCCCCGCTGGGCATCGCGATCCTGGACACCGACCTGCGCTACACCGCCGTCAACCAGACCCTCGCCGACATGAACGGCGTCGCGCTGGAGGACCACGTCGGCCGGACCACCGGCGAGACCCTGCCGGAGCGCGCGGCCGACGAGATCACCACGATCCAGCGCCAGGTGCTGGCCACCGGCGAGCCGGTCATCGACGTCACCCTCGCCTCGCCGGTGACCGCCCGGGCCGGCTACCGCTCGATCTCCTACAGCCGGATGACCGACCGCTCCGGCCGGGTCCTCGGCATCTCCGGCACCGTGATGGACGTGACCGAGCGTTACCGGGCGGTGGCCAAGGTCGAGCACGCCCGGCGCCGCCTCTCGCTCCTCAACGAGTTCGGCTCCCGGGTCGGTGACCTGCTGGACGCCTCGCGGATCGCGCAGGAACTGGCCAGCGCGGTGGTGCCCCGGCTGACCGACCACGCCGCGGTGATCCTGCTCCAGGCCGTCGCGCACGGTGACGACCTGCCCCGGCACGGCCACGACCGCCGGACCTCGCTGCTCCAGCTCGGCACCGCCTCCGTCCAGGACGGCCCCGAGGTGGAGGTGATGCTGCGGCGCGGCGCCCGGATCACCTTCGCCGAGGACTCCGCCTGCGGCCGGGTGCTGCGCACCGGCGTCCCCGAGCTGCTCTCCGGCGCCGAGCAGCTGGGCGACGTCACCTACCCGGGCGACCCGAAGATGCAGGCGGCGCACGACCTGGGCGTGCACTCGGTGCTGGTGGTGCCGCTGCGGGCGCGCGGCATCGTGATCGGCCTGCTGCTGGTCAGCCGGGCCGGCTACCGGGAGGGCTTCGACCGGGACGACCTGGCGTTCACCGTCGAGCTGGCCGACCGGGCCGGCTCCTCACTGGACAACGCCCGCCTCTACGCCCGCGAGCGCACCGCCGCCCTCACCCTCCAGCGCACCCTGCTACCGCAGCAGGTGCCGCAGCCCACCGGCGTCGAGGTCGCCTACCGGTACGTGCCGGGCAGCAGCGGCACCGAGGTCGGCGGCGACTGGTTCGACGTCATCCCGCTGCCCGGCGACCGGACCGCGCTGGTGGTCGGGGACGTGATGGGCCACGGCCTGCGGGCCGCCGCGACGATGGGCCGGCTGCGCACCGCCGTCCGGGTGCTGGCCGCCCTCGACCTGCCGCCGGACGTGCTGCTGCGGCACGTCCACGAGCTGGCCGACGACCTGGCCCAGGGGCCGGACGAGGCGCTGCTCGCCACCTGCGTGTACGCGGTGTTCGACCCGGCGACCGCGACCCTGACCGCCGCCAAGGCCGGCCACATCCCGCCGGTGCTGGTGGTGCCGGGGGAGGAGGCCGACGGGCCGACCCGCACCGGCGGCCCGCTGCCCGGCGGCGCCGGGCGGATCCTGGAGCTGCCCTCCGGCGCCCCGCTCGGGGTCGGCGGCGTCCCGTTCGAGTCGGTCGAACTGAAGATCCCCGAGGGCAGCCTGCTGGCGCTGTGCACCGACGGCCTGGTGGAGTCCCGGGACAAGGACCTCGACGTGGGCCTGGGCCGGCTGCTCACGGTGCTCGAACAGCCCTACGCCTCGATCCAGGCGGCCTGCGAGGCGGTGCTGGACACCATGGAGCAGGGCCGCGAGCCGGACGACGTGGCGCTGCTGCTGGCCCGGCTCGGCCACGGGCAGGCCGGCACCCCGACGGCCGGCTGGACCCTGCCGGCCGAGCCGACCGCCGTCTCCCGGGCCCGCCGGCTGGTCCGTGCGACGCTGGTCGAGTGGGGCGTCGAGGAGCTCACCGACACCGCCGAACTGCTGGTCAGCGAGCTGGTCACGAACGCCGTCCGGTACGCGAGCGCGCCGATCGGGGTGCGGCTGACGCTCGGCGAGACGCTGCTGGTGGAGATCTCCGACCCGCTGCCGGACCCGCCGCGCGAGCGGCACGCCGCCGAGGCCGACGAGGGCGGCCGGGGCCTGGAGCTGGTCCGCCGGCTGGCGCTGCACTGGGGGGCCCGGGCCGAGGGGATGGGCAAGGTCGTCTGGTTCGAACAGGCGCTGCCGGGTACTCGGGGAGTCGGGCCGGACGTCGGATAGCCGCCGGCCGGGACGAGGAGCAGAAGACCGGGCGGACCGTCGGACGGACGCCGTGAAGACCGCGAGGAGAAACGGTGCTGCATATGCCACCTGGAGGCCAGGGGGAGCGCGCGCCCCGGCAGGGGGCGCGAGCGTGGCATTGTGGTGGCGCGGGCGGTAGGACAAAAACCTTCGCCCGATCTGATGTTGTGATGTTGAGGGCGTGTGAACGTACCCCTCGATGATGAATACTCGGTCTTCTCGACATCCGGACGGTCGCGGGTTTGGAGGGGTCGGTCCGTTGAACAGCACCCCGGCGCGTAACGCGCCGAGCAGCAGCGGTCATGCCGCTGTACCCGGGCAGGCCGGCGCCCAACACGTGCCCGCCGCCGCCCACCACCTGTCCGCCCCGGCCCGGGCCGCCCGCCCGGCGCCCGAGGAGCGGCACTGGGGTGCCGGGGATCCGGGCTCGATCTACGACTACATCCGGGTCGCCACCTTCGCGATCGGCCCCGACGGCCGGATCAGCCAGTGGAGCGAGCGCGCCGCCGACTTCTTCGGCGTCCCCGCCGCCGAGGCGGTCGGCGCCGACCCGGTCACCACCTTCGTGCCGCGCGAGCTCTGGCAGCGCGGCCGCACCCGGCTGGAACGGACCCTGGCCGGCGAGGAGTGGGTCGGCACCACCCCGTACCGGGCCGCCGACGGCGGCGAGGGCCTCGCCGAGCTCTACCTGATGCCGGACAGCGCGCTGCCCACCGCCGGCGCCACCTGTCTCGCCGTCGACCTCGGCCGGCTCCGCCGGATCGAGACCGACCTCGCCGCCTCCGAGGCCGTCTTCGGGCAGACCCCGACCGGCTTCATCCTGTTCGACGACCGGCTCCGCCTCCAGCGGGTCAACGACGCCTTCGCCTCCGGGATGGGCCTCGCCCCCACCGACCTGGAGGGCCTCACCCCGCACGACCTGTTCCCCGGCTCCGAGGCCGACCGGCTCACCGCCGCCCTGCGCAAGGTCCTCGCCAGCGGCGAGCCCGTCTTCGACCTGCGCTTCCACGCCGCCGTCCCGACCCGCGAGGGCAACCGGCTCTGGGCCGTCTCGCTCTACCGCCTCAACGGCTCGGCCGGCCAGCCGACCGGGGTGGCCGGCCAGGTCTCCGACGTCACCAGCCGGCACGTCGCCGAGCGCGAGGCCGACGGCGTCCGCCGCAACCTCGCCCTGCTCAACGAGGCCAGCGCCCACATCGGCTCCACCCTCGACCTGGAGACCACCGCCAAGGAACTGCTGGACGTCGTCGTCCCGCCGTTCTGCGACCTCGCCACCGTCGACCTCTACACCGCGCTGCTCTCCGGCGAGACCGTGCCCAGCGCCGGCCGGCTCGGCGACACCGTGCTCACCGACGGCAGCGGCGAACTGCGCCGGGTCGCCGTCTCCAGCGTGGTCGGCGGCGCCTCCTCGGTGCTCGGCTCGGTCACCGGCCTGCCGATCGCCGAGGCCGGCGGCACCCTCTGCTACCCGCGCCGCTCCCCGCACGCCCGGGCGCTGCGCACCGGCCGCAGCGTCGTCCCCGAGCCCGGCCCGGACCCGCTGCTGCGCTCCACCCTGATCGTCCCGCTGGTCGCCCGCGACCAGGTGCTCGGCCTGGTCCAGCTGTCCCGGGCGATCGGCAGCGAGCCCTTCGACGCCCGCGACGTCGCCATCGCCGAGGAACTCGTCGCCCGCGCCGCCGTCTGCATCGACAACGCCCGGCTCTACCGCCGCGAGCACGAGCGCGCGCTGATCCTCCAGCGCAGCCTGCTGCCCCCGGGCAACCCGGTGGCCAGCGGCCTGGAGATCGCCTGCCGCTACCTGCCCAGCAACAACAACACCGAGGTCGGCGGCGACTGGTTCGACGTCATCCCGCTGCCCGGCAACCGCACCGCCCTGGTCATCGGCGACGTCATGGGCCGCGGCCTGCGCGCCGCCGTCGCCATGGGCCAGCTGCGCACCGCCGTCCGCACCCTGGCCATGCTCGACCTCGAACCCGGCGAGGTGCTCGCCGCGCTCGACGAGATCGCCCGCGGCCTCGGCGACGACACCGCGCCGGCCGGCCCGCGTTCCCAGTACGGGCGGCTCACCTCCACCGCCGACGAGGAGGCCCGCGAGGTCTACCTCGCCACCTGCGTCTACGCGGTCTACGACGCCGTCACCCGGCGCTGCACCTTCGCCAACGCCGGCCACCTGCCGCCCGTCCTGCTCGGCCCCGGCGAGCCGGCCCGGATGCTGGACGTCCCGCCCGGGCTGCCGCTCGGCGTCGGCGGCGAGCCCTTCGAGGAGGTCGAGCTGACCCTCCCGGACGGCGCCGTCCTCGGGCTCTACACCGACGGCCTGGTGGAGAGCCGCAAGCACCAGCTGGACGAGGGGCTGCGCGCCTTCCGGGTCGCGCTCTCCGCCGAGGGCAAGGGCCTGGAGGACCTCTGCGACCACGTCCTCGGCGAGCTCAACCCGCACCACGGGGAGGACGACATCGCGCTGCTGATGGCCAAGGTGCACGCCTTCCCGGAGGACGCGGTCGGGCAGTGGTTCCTGCCGCCCGAGCCGACCTCCGTCGCCAAGGCCCGCGAGGCCGCCTGCAGCTGGCTGCTCGCCCGCGGCCTGGACGACCTGGTCGACACCACCGAACTGCTGGTCAGCGAGCTCGTCACGAACGCGCTGCGGCACGGCCGGGGCGAGATCCGGCTGCGGCTGCTGCGCGACCGGACCATGGTCTGCGAGGTCTGGGACGACGGCTACGCCCAGCCCCGGCAGCGGCGCGCCCACGAGACCGACGAGGGCGGGCGCGGGCTCCAGCTGGTCAGCCTGCTCGCCGAACGCTGGGGCAGCCGGCGGACGCCCAAGGGCAAGATCGTCTGGTTCGAGCTGGGGCTGTAGCCAGGGGCGGGGCCTTCCGGGCGTCCACCAAACGGGTGCATCGCCCGGCGGGCCGCCGTGTCGGCGGCTCCCGGCCCGGGGTGGCGGCGTTCGATGGCCGCCATGCGCGCCCGCCTCCCCGTCGCAGCCGCCGGGCTGCTGCTCACCCTCGGTGCCACGGCCGGCTGCCTCGGCGGCCCCGCCCCGGCCCGCACCGCCCAGGCGCCCGCCGCGCCGCCGGTGCCCGCCGTCGTCACCGGCGACGTCCGCCCCGTCGACCGGGCCGCCGTCCGCGACGGCGGCACCCTGCGCTGGGCGGTCGACACCGTCCCGGCCACCCTGAACGTCTACCAGCCCGCCGCCACCGCCGACTCCGCGCTGCTCGCGCACGCCCTCTACCCGGCGCTGTTCCGGCCCGACGCGCACGGCGAGTGGACCGCCGACCCCGACTACCTGACCGCCGCCGAGGCCACCCCGCCCGGGCAGCTGCCCCAGGTGGTCACCTACCGCCTCAACCCGCGCGCTGTCTGGAGCGACGGCACCCCGCTCTCCGCCGCCGACTTCATCGCCCAGCGGGCCGCGCTCTCCGGCCTCGACCCGGCCTACACCGCCGCCCGCCCGGCCGGGTACGCCGCGATCGACTCCATCGTCCAGGGCGCCGACCCGCACGAGGTCCGGGTCACCTTCCGGCAGCCGTACGGCGACTGGCGGGCTCTGTTCGGCCCGCTCTACCCGGCCGCCGAGACCGCCACCGCCGCCGCCTTCAACCGGCCGCTGCCCGGTGGCACCGCCCACCCCACCGCCGGACCCTTCCTGGTCTCCGCGTACGACCCGGCGGACGGGAAGGCCGGCGGGAAGGCCGCTCTGGTCCGCAACCCGTACTGGTGGGGCGAGCCGGCCAAGGCCGACCGGATCGACTTCCTCGCCGTCCCGGCCGAGCGCCGCACCGAGGCGCTGGCCCAGGACCGGCTGGACCTCGCCCCGCTCACCGCCGCCGTCGACCGGGCCACCGGCCCCGCCGCCGAGGAGGTCCGCCGGGCCGAGGCCCTGCCCGGCGTCACCCTGCACCGGGCGGCCGGCGCCGCCCTCACCCAGCTGACCCTCAACGCCGCCCGCGAACCGCTCGGCGACCCGGTGCTGCGCCGCGCCCTCGCCCGGGCCGTCGACCGGCGGCACGCCGCCGACGCCGCGCTCGCCCCGTTCGGCCTGCCCGCCGCGCCGCTCGGCCACCACCTGCTCGCCGGCGACCAGGCCGGCTACCGGGACGACTCCGACGCCCTCGGCACCGCCGACCCGGCCCGGATGCTCGACACCGCGGGCTGGAAGCGCCGGGACGGCGGCACCCGGGCCCGGGGCGGCCGCGAGCTGGCGCTCGCCCTGCTGGTCCCGGCCGGCTCCGCGACCCTCCGGCGGGCGGCCGAGGCGGTGGCCGCCGACCTCGGCGCGATCGGGGTGGCCGTCCGGGTCACCGAGGCCCCGGCGGACACCTTCGTCCGGGACCACCTGGCCGCCGGCGACTACGACCTCGCCCTGTTCTCCTGGCCGGCCGGCCCCGGCCCGGCGGCCGAGCAGCGCCCGGTCTACGCCAAGCCCCGGCCGGGGCCGGACGGCGCCCTGGCGGCCGGTGACAACTACGCCCGGGCCGGCACCGAGGAGATCGACCGGCTCTTCGACCGCGCCGCCGCCGAACCCGACCCGGCCGCCCGCCGGACGCTGCTCCGGGAGGCCGACGTGCGGATCTGGCAGCTGGGCCACTCGGTCCCGCTGTTCCAGCGGCCGGAGCTGCTGGCGGTGCGCTCGGGCGTCCTCGGCGCGGGCGTCTGGGGCTTCGTCCGGCCGCGCTTCCAGGACATCGGCTGGGCAGCCGGCTAGCGGGTCCGGCCGGGGGTCGGGCTGTGATCTTGATCCCGCCCGACCTGCCCGTTTCGGCCGAGCTGGGCGGTTCCCCGTACCATAGGAGGAAGCCGTGGCATGTCCTGCCCGGCGGGTGGACCGGTAGTAGCAGGCGGAACGGGCGGCGGCGATCAACAGGGATCGCAAGTGCGCGTCACGCAGCCGGGCGCCGAAACCCACGATTCCGGGAGAATCTGCTAGGCATGCCCACGCGCAATGACATCCGTAACGTCGCCATCGTCGCCCACGTCGACCACGGCAAGACCACCCTGGTCGACGCCATGCTCAAGCAGGCCGGAGCCTTCGCCGCGCACCAGCAGCTCGACGACCGGATGATGGACTCGAACGACCTGGAGCGCGAGAAGGGCATCACCATTCTCGCGAAGAACACCGCGGTCAAGTACCACCCGAAGGACGGTGGCGCGCCGATCACCATCAACATCATCGACACCCCGGGCCACGCCGACTTCGGTGGCGAGGTCGAGCGCGGTCTGTCGATGGTGGACGCGGTCGTCCTGCTGGTCGACGCCTCCGAGGGCCCGCTGCCGCAGACCCGCTTCGTGCTGCGCAAGGCGCTCACCGCCCGTCTGCCCGTCATCCTCTGCATCAACAAGACGGACCGCCCGGACTCCCGGATCGACGAGGTCATCAACGAGACCTACGACCTGTTCCTGGACCTGGACGCGGACGAGGACCAGATCGAGTTCCCGATCGTCTTCGCCTGTGCCCGTGACGGCGTCGCCTCGCTGACCAAGCCGGAGAACGGCACCGTCCCCGCGGACAGCGACAACCTGGAGCCGTTCTTCTCCACCATCCTGGAGCACGTCCCGGCCCCGACCTTCGAGCAGGACGCGCCGCTCCAGGCCCACGTCACCAACCTCGACGCCGACAACTTCCTCGGCCGCATCGCCCTCCTCCGGGTCGAGCAGGGCGAGCTGCGCAAGGGCCAGACGGTGGCCTGGATCAAGCGCGACGGCAGCATCTCGAACGTCCGCATCTCCGAGCTGCTGATGACCGAGGCGCTCACCCGCAAGCCGGCCGAGGTGGCGGGCCCGGGTGACATCTGCGCCGTCGCCGGCATCTCCGACATCATGATCGGCGAGACCCTGGCCGACCCGGAGAACCCGATCGCGCTGCCGCTGATCACGGTGGACGAGCCGGCCATCTCGATGACCATCGGCACCAACACCTCGCCGCTGGTCGGCCGGGGCGGCAGCGGCAAGGGCGCGGACGCCAAGTCCGCCGGCCGGGTCGACCGCAAGGTCACCGCCCGCCAGGTGAAGGACCGCCTGGACCGCGAGCTGATCGGTAACGTCTCGCTGCGCGTCCTGGACACCGAGCGCCCGGACGCCTGGGAGGTGCAGGGCCGCGGTGAGCTGGCGCTGGCCATCCTGATCGAGACCATGCGCCGCGAGGGCTTCGAGCTGACCGTCGGCAAGCCGCAGGTGGTCACCAAGGAGGTCAACGGCAAGACGCACGAGCCCGTCGAGCGTCTGACCGTCGACGTCCCCGAGGAGCACATGGGCGCCGTCACCCAGCTCATGGGCGTCCGCAAGGGCCGGATGGACAACATGTCCAACCACGGCTCGGGCTGGGTCCGGATGGAGTTCGTGGTGCCGTCCCGCGGCCTGATCGGCTTCCGGACCGAGTTCCTCACCAACACCCGCGGCACCGGCATCGCGCACTCGATCCACGAGGGCCACGAGCCGTGGTTCGGCAACCTGACGACCCGCAACAACGGTTCGCTGGTCGCCGACCGGGCCGGTGTGGTCACCGCCTTCGCGATGACCAACCTGCAGGAGCGCGGCGTGCTCTTCTGCGACCCGGGCACCGAGGTGTACGAGGGCATGATCGTCGGCGAGAACTCGCGCGCCGACGACATGGACGTCAACATCACCAAGGAGAAGAAGCTCACCAACATGCGGTCGGCGAACGCCGACGTCGCCGAGTCGATCGTCCCGCCGCGCAAGCTCTCGCTGGAGCAGTCGCTGGAGTTCTGCCGCGAGGACGAGTGCATCGAGGTGACCCCGGAGACGGTTCGCATCCGTAAGGTCGTCCTGGACCAGAAGGACCGTGGTCGTACCGCTTCGCGCGCCAAGAAGGTGTGATCCCGGCTCTCTGAGCCCTTCCGGCGTGCTTTGGCCGGAAACTGTCGCCCCCCTTTCCGATGGAGAGGGGGGCGAACTTTTTCAACTACTCAACGCTGTCGACGCGCGTATAAACGGAATAGCGCTTACCACGGCCGAGTGTCCGCTGAGCGAACGTGACAGTCCGTCATTCATGACGACTGTCCGTTTAATGCCTGTCTGAGTATGTCTCATATGTCCGATTTTCGAAACTTACCGACCGTTCATGTGACCTAATTGAGATCGGCATTGGTCACTTTCGTGTCCGTCGGTGACACATAGTGGGTGCAGTCAGGCTCGGGTCAAGGGTTAACGCGCAGGGGTGCGCGCCGAAACCACGAGCGCGGACGGCACAGCGGACCCGGTGTCAGACCCGCCCGCGGTGTTCTCCTCGTTGGAAAGTCGAATTCAGGAGGCATCCCCCATGCGTGGTGCAACCCAGACCAAGTGGCTCGTCGCGGCGACCGCGATCGCCCTCGCGGCGACCGCTTGCAGCACCAGCTCGAAGAGCACCGACAAGGCTGCCTCCGGCGGCGGCACGATCGCCGTTCAGCTCGGTGAGCCGCAGCACGGTCTGATCCCGCAGAACACCGCGGAGTCCGAGGGCGCCGAGGTCCTGGGCGCACTGTTCGCCGGCCTGATCGAGTACGACAACAAGACCAACGAGCCGAAGCTGCGCGTTGCCGAGTCGATCGAGTCCCCGGACAGCAAGGTCTGGACGATCAAGCTGAAGGACGGCTACACCTTCCACAACGGTGAGAAGGTCACCGCCCAGTCCTTCGTGGACGCCTGGAACTGGGGCGCCAACCAGGACAACGCGGCCGAGGGCCTGCCCTTCTTCGCCAAGATCGACGGCTCCGCCGACCTGGCCCCGGGCAAGGACAAGAAGCCGACCACCGACAAGCTCAAGGGCCTGACGGTCGTCGACGACAAGACCTTCACGGTCACCCTGAGCAACCCGTTCTCCCAGTTCAAGACCATGCTGGGCTACAACGCGTTCTACCCGCTGCCGAAGGCCTTCTTCCAGGACAAGAAGACCTTCGAAGAGGCCCCCATCGGCAACGGCCCGTTCCAGATGGACGGCAAGTGGGAGCACAACCAGCAGATCAAGGTCAAGCGCTACGAGAACTTCCCGGCCTCTGACGGCAAGGCGAAGCTCCAGGGCGTCACCTTCAAGATCTACGACAAGCTGGAGACGGCGTACAACGACCTGCGCGCCGACAACATCCAGGCCACCGACAAGCTCCCGATCTCGGCCATGGGCACGGTCAAGGGCGAGTTCGGCGACCGCTACATCTACAAGCCGGAGTCCGGCGTCGGCTACATCGGCTTCCCGATCGCCACCAACCCGGCCACCTACGGCAAGCCGGAGATCCGCAAGGCGATCTCGATGGCGATCGACCGCGAGGCGATCACCAAGACCATCTTCTCGGGCACCCGCGTCCCGGCCGACGACTTCATCAACCCGCTGATCCCGGGTTACCGCAAGGGCGCCATGGGCGACGCGGCGAAGTACGACCCGGCCAAGGCCAAGGCGCTGTTCGACAGCGTGGGTGGCGTTCCCGGCAACACCATCGAGCTCGGCTACAACGCCGATGGTGGCCACAAGGAGTGGATCGAGGCCGTCGCCAACCAGCTGAAGAAGAACCTGGGCATCGAGGTCACCACCAAGCCGTTCGAGAAGTTCGGCAAGATCCTCGACGCGCTGGGCGACAAGCAGTACTCCGGCGCCTTCCGCATGGCCTGGTCGATGGACTACCCGTCGGCCGAGAACTACCTGCGTCCGATCTTCTCCAAGGTCGCGATCGACAACGGCTCGAACTACGGCGGCTACGTCAACGAGAAGTTCGAGGGTCTGCTGGACCAGGCCGACCAGGCGAAGACCGCCGAGGAGGGCCTGAAGCTCTACCAGCAGGCCGATGACGTCCTGGTCGAGGACCTGCCGTACATCCCGGTGTACACCTACATGTCCTCCGCCGCGTACTCGAAGAAGATCAAGAACTTCGACACCGACGCCCAGGGTCGCATGAACCTGGACGAGGTCGAGCTCGCCGGCTGATCTGAGACGCACACGATAGGGGGCGGGTGGACCGGACCACAGTCCGGCTCCGCCCGCCTCCCTTCCTTGTCCGAAAGTGTGGAGGTCTGATGGGCCGCTATGTGATCCGCCGACTGATACAGGCGATCCCTGTTCTGATCGGTGCGACGTTCCTGATCTATTTCGTCGTGTTCTCGCTGCCCGGTGACCCGGTGCAGGCGCTGGCCGGCGAGAAGCGAGCCGACCCGATCGTCGCGGAGATGATCCGCGCGAAGTACCACCTGAACGACCCGTTCATCGTTCAGTACTGGGACTACATCACCGGTGTCTTCCAGGGCGACCTGGGTGAGAGCCTGACCGGTCGCTCGGTGAGCGAAATGATCGGCGAAGCGTTCCCGTACACGATGAACCTCGCCCTGGTGGCCTTCGTCTTCGAAGCGGTCATCGGTGTCGCGGCCGGTGTCATGGCGGCCCTGCGCAAGGGGAAGTTCCTGGACCAGCTGGTCCTCATCAGCACCCTGCTGGTCATCTCGATCCCGGTCTTCGTCACCGGCTTCGTGCTCCAGCTGGTGCTCGGCGTCAAGCTGAAGAACGACTACGGCATCGAGATCTTCTCGGTCTCGTTCAACGAGGAGGACGGGCTCCGCGCCTACCTGCTCCCGGCCCTGGTGCTGGCCTCGATGTCGCTGGCCTACGTCGCCCGACTCACCCGCACCAGCCTGATGGAGACCATGCGCGCGGACTACGTCCGCACCGCGGTCGCCAAGGGCCTGAAGCGCCGTCGGGTGGTCGGCCGGCACGCCCTGCGCAACGCGCTGATCCCGATCGTCACCTTCCTCGGTGCCGACCTCGGCGGTCTGATGGGCGGCGCGGTCATCACCGAGAAGATCTTCAACATCCACGGCATCGGCGGCCTGCTCGCCCAGTCCGTGTACCAGAAGCAGGGCACGATCATCGTCGGCGTCGTCACGCTGCTGGTGCTGATCTACCTGGTCACCACCCTGCTCGTGGACCTGCTGTACGCCGTGCTCGACCCGAGGATCCGCTATGAGTGACACCATCACCAAGGGCGCCGAGACCCAGCCCGAGGACAACCAGCCCAAGGCCGAGGTCAAGGCCGCGAAGCCGGAGCGCGTCGCCAGCCTCTGGACCGACGCGATGCGCGACCTGCGCCGCAACCCGGTCTTCATCATCGGTGCCGTGCTGGTGTTCTGTCTGCTGGTCATCTCGATCGCGCCGGGCCTGTTCACCGACGGCAGCCCGTTCGACAACAGCGCCTGCGACCTGGCCGACTCGCTGAAGCGCCCGAGCGCCGAGCACTGGTTCGGCTTCGACGTCCAGGGCTGCGACGTCTACACCCGGACGGTGTGGGGCGCCCGCAACTCGATCATCGTCGGCGTCGTGACCACCCTGGTGGTCACCGTGGTCGGCGCCCTGCTCGGCCTCTGGGCCGGCTGGAAGGGCGGGATCATCGACTCGATCCTGTCCCGCTTCACCGAGATCTTCTTCTCGATCCCGCTGCTGCTCGGCGGCATGCTGATCATGTCGATGATCCCGTGGGCCGGTAACGCCTACAGCGTCTCGCTGGTCATGGCCGTCCTCGGCTGGCCGCAGATCTTCCGCATCATGCGCGCCTCGGTGCTGGCCAACAAGAACAACGACTACGTGATGGCCGCCCGCGCCCTGGGCGCCGGCTCCGGCCGGATCACCTTCCGGCACATCCTGCCGAACGCCATCGCGCCGGTCATCGTCGTCTCCGCGATCTCCCTGGGTGTCTACATCGGTGCCGAGGCCGCCCTGTCCTACCTGGGCATCGGCGTCCAGCCGCCGCAGATCTCCTGGGGCCTGATGATCAGTGACGCGTCGGTCCGCTTCCTGGACGCGCCGCACGTCCTGCTCTTCCCGTCGGTCGCGCTGTCCATCACGGTGCTGGCCTTCATCATGCTCGGCGACGCGGTCCGCGACGCCCTCGACCCGAAGCTCCGCTGAGAGAAGAGGTGACGACCCGATGACCACCGTGATCGAGAAGAACCAGAAGAGCGGCCGCCTGGAGGTTGGCACCCCGCTGCTGGAGGTCAAGGACCTCCACGTGGAGTTCCACACCCGGGACGGCGTCGCCAAGGCCGTGAACGGCGTCAACTACTCCGTGGCCGCCGGTGAGACCCTGGCGGTGCTCGGCGAGTCGGGTTCCGGCAAGTCGGTGACCGCCCAGACCATCATGGGCATCCTCGACATGCCGCCCGGCAAGATCAGCCAGGGCCAGATCCTCTACCGCGGGCAGGACATGCTCGCGATGAAGGAGGAGGACCGCCGGCAGATCCGCGGCCAGAAGATCGCGATGATCTTCCAGGACGCGCTCTCCTCGCTGAACCCGGTGATGACCGTCGGCGCCCAGCTCGGCGAGATGTTCCGGGTGCACCGCGGCGCCTCCAAGAAGGAGGCCCGGGAGAAGGCCATCGAGCTGATGGAGCGGGTCCGCATCCCCGCCGCCCGTCAGCGCGTGGGCGACTACCCGCACCAGTTCTCCGGCGGTATGCGCCAGCGCATCATGATCGCGATGGCGCTCTCCATGGAGCCCGACCTGATCATCGCCGACGAGCCCACCACCGCCCTGGACGTCACCGTCCAGGCCCAGGTGATGGACCTGCTCGCCGAGCTGCAGGCCGAGTACAACATGGGCCTGATCCTGATCACCCACGACCTCGGCGTGGTCGCCGACGTCGCGGACAAGATCGCCGTGATGTACGCCGGCCGGATCGTCGAGACCGCCCCGGTGCGCGAGCTGTACGCCAACCCGGCGCACCCGTACACCAAGGGCCTGCTCCGCTCCATCCCGCGCCTGGACCAGAAGGGCCAGGAGCTGTACGCGATCAAGGGCCTGCCCCCGAACCTGCTGAAGGTTCCGGCCGGCTGCGCGTTCAACCCCCGCTGTGACGTCGCCACCGACCTGTGCCGCACGGAGATCCCGAAGCTGCACCAGGTGACCGACAAGGACGGCAAGGAGCTCACCGGCCGCCGCAGCGCGTGCCACCTCTGGAAGGAGACCCTCCATGGCTGAGCCCATCCTGGAGGTCAAGAACCTGGTCAAGCACTACCCGCTGACCCAGGGCATCCTCTTCAAGAAGCAGGTCGGCGCCGTCAAGGCCGTCGACGGCGTCTCCTTCGAGTTGGCGAAGGGCGAGACCCTCGGCATCGTCGGCGAGTCCGGCTGTGGCAAGTCCACGCTGGCCAAGGTGCTGATGAACCTGGAGCGGGCCACCTCCGGCGAGGTCCTGTTCAAGGGCGAGGACATCTCCAAGCTGTCCGGCGCGGCCCTCAAGGCCGTCCGCCGCAACATCCAGATGGTGTTCCAGGACCCGTACACCTCGCTGAACCCGCGCATGACGGTCGGCGACATCATCGGCGAGCCCTTTGAGATCCACCCCGAGGTGGCTCCCAAGGGCGACCGCCGCAAGGCCGTCCAGGACCTGCTGGACGTCGTCGGCCTGAACCCGGAGTACATCAACCGGTACCCGCACCAGTTCTCCGGCGGTCAGCGCCAGCGCATCGGCATCGCCCGCGGCCTCGCGCTCAAGCCGGAGATCATCATCTGCGACGAGCCGGTCTCGGCCCTGGACGTCTCCGTCCAGGCGCAGGTGATCAACCTGCTGGAGCAGCTCCAGAACGAGTTCGAGCTCTCGTACATGTTCATCGCCCACGACCTCTCCATCGTCCGGCACATCTCCGACCGCGTCGGCGTGATGTACCTGGGCAAGATGGTCGAGATCGGCTCGGACGAGGAGATCTACGAGAACGCCACCCACCCGTACACCCAGGCGCTGCTCTCCGCGGTGCCGGTGCCGGACCCGGAGGCGCGCGCGAACCGCGACCGGATCATCCTGACCGGTGACATCCCGTCGCCGGCCAACCCGCCGTCCGGCTGCCGCTTCCGCACCCGCTGCTGGAAGGCGGAGGAGCGCTGCTCGACCGAGGTCCCGCTGCTGGCGGTGCCCGAGGTGCTGAGCGGCCCGGCCAAGCACCAGTCGGCCTGCCACTTCCCGAAGGTCCGGGAGACGGCCGCCGTCTGATCCCCCGTGGTCCGGTCCGGAAGGGCCCGTGGCGTTCGCGCCGCGGGCCCTTCCGGCGTTCCGGGGCCGGTCGGCGGTCCCGTCGTCAACCCCGGTCCCGCCCGGTGCACCCGTCCGGGGGTACCCGGCTCGCGCCGCCGGGCGGCCGCGCTTCTCATGGGGTGTGATGCGTCACACACCTTGAGGAGGGACGTCCATGCCCGTGGCCACCCGTGCTCGTTGGGTCCTCGCCGCAGCGACATCCGTGGCCCTGGTGGCCAGCGGGTGCAGCAGCGACGGGGGCGGCAGCAGCGGCTCGTCGGACAGCAGCAAGAGCTTCAGTTACCAGAGCAGCGAGCCGCAGAACCCGCTGCAGCCGGCGAACGCCAACGAGACCGGCGGTGGGCGCATCCTGCAGAACCTCTTCAAGGGGCTGGTCGACTACGACCCGGAGAACGCGAAGATCCGGATGCAGGTCGCGGACAAGATCGAGACCAGCGACTCGCAGACCTTCAACGTCACGCTGAAGGACGGCTGGAAGTTCCACGACGGCACCCCGGTGCACGCCAAGAACTTCGTGGACGCCTGGAACTGGGGGGCCACCACCTCCAACAACCAGATCAACAGCTCCTGGTTCTCCGACATCGAGGGCTACCAGGACGTCCACCCGAAGAGCGGCCAGCCGACCGCGGCCAAGATGTCCGGGCTGACCGTCGTCGACGACCTGCACTTCACCGTCAAGCTGAGCGGCAAGGTCTCGTACTTCGAGTACAAGCTCGGCTACATCGCCTTCTCCCCGCTGCCGGACGCCTTCTTCGGCGACCCGGCCGGGTTCGGGCAGAAGCCGGTCGGCAACGGCGCCTACCAGTTCGTCAGCTGGGACCACAACCAGCAGCTGGTCACCAAGGCCTTCCCGGACTACCAGGGCGTCGACAAGCCGAAGAACGGCGGCGTCGTCTTCAAGATGTACAACACCGCCGAGGCCGCCTACGCCGACCTCCAGTCCAACAACCTGGACGTGATGGACCAGGTGCCGCCGTCGGCGCTGGCCACCTACAAGAACGACCTGGGCGACCGGGCGGTCGACGCCCCGCAGGGCGCCATCCAGAACCTCGGCTTCACGCTCTACCAGGCCGACTGGGCCGCGCCGGAGAAGGCGAAGGTCCGGCAGGGCCTGTCGATGGCGATCGACCGCGCGACCATCACCAAGACGGTGCTGCAGGGCTCGCGCAAGGCGGCCACCGCCTGGGTCGCCGAGGGCGTCGAGGGCTACAAGGACGGCCAGTGCGGTGACAACTGCAAGTTCGACCCGGCCAAGGCCAAGCAGCTGATCACCGAGGGCGGCGGCGTCCCCGGCAACAAGCTGACCATCACCTACAACGCCGACGGCGGCCACAAGGAGTGGGTGGACGCGGTCTGCAACTCGATCCGGCAGAGCACCGGCGTCGACTGCGTCGGCGACCCGAAGCCCGACTTCAAGACCGCCCGCGCGGCGATCACCGGCCACCAGATCAACGGCGCCTTCCGCACCGGCTGGGTGCAGGACTACCCGCTGAACGCCAACTTCCTCGCCGACGTGTACCGCACCGGCGCCGCGTCCAACGACTTCGGCTACAGCAACCCGCAGTTCGACCAGCTGGCCAACCAGGCCGACCAGGCCGCCAGCGTGGCCGACACGGTGAGCGGCTACCAGCAGGCCGAGGCGGTGCTGGCCCAGGGCATGCCGACGATCCCGCTCTGGTACTACCGCACCAACTCGGGCTACTCCAACAAGGTGCAGAACGTGAAGTTCGACTCCTTCGGCAACCCGGCCTGGACCCAGGTCTCGGTCAAGGGCTGACGAGGCAGCGCCGGCCCCGCCCTCCCCGCACGGGGGGCGGGGCCCGGGCACTCGATCACTTCCCCTAGGAAGGAGGCTCGGATGGGCAGTTATGTGCTGCGGCGGGTGCTGCAGATGATCCCGGTGTTCTTCGGCACCACGCTGCTGATCTTCCTGATGGTCTACACGCTGCCGGGCGACCCGGTCTCGGCGCTGTTCGGGGACAAGGCCGCCGACCCCGCCGTGGTGGCCAACCTCAAGCACAAGTACTACCTGGACCAGCCGCTCTGGAAGCAGTACCTGCACTACATGGGGAACCTCTTCCAGGGGGACTTCGGCACCAGCTTCACCGGCCGCCCGGTCACCGACATCATGGCGGACGCCTTCCCGGTCACCATCCGGCTGGCCCTGCTGGCCTTCGTCTTCGAGATGGTCTTCGGCCTGCTGCTGGGCCTGGTCTCCGGGCTGAAGCGGGGCAGCGTGCAGGACACCCTGGTGCTGGTCCTCACCCTGCTGGTGATCTCGATCCCGGTCTTCGTGCTGGCCTACATCGCCCAGACGATCTTCGCGACCAACCTGGGCTGGGTCACCCCGACGGTGCAGGACTCCAAGGACCTCTCCCAGCTGATCCTGCCGGCGATCGTGCTGGGCTCGCTCTCGCTCGCGTACGTCGCCCGGCTCACCCGCACCTCGATCGGCGAGAACCTGCGGGCCGACTACATGCGCACGGCGGTCGCCAAGGGCCTGCCCCGGCGCACCATCATCAGCCGCCACCTGCTGCGCAACTCGCTGATCCCGGTGGTCACCTTCCTCGGCACCGACCTCGGCGCGCTGATGGGCGGCGCGATCGTGACCGAGGGGATCTTCAACGTGCAGGGCGTCGGCAACGTCCTGTACCGGGCGATCAACCAGAAGGAGGGGCCCACCGTGGTCGGCATCGTCACCGTGCTGGTGATCGTCTACCTGGTGGCCTCCCTCATCGTCGACCTGCTCTACGCGGTCCTGGACCCGAGGATCCGCTATGCCTGACATCCACGACGAGAGTTCCTTCGAGCCGCACCCCAAGCCGGGCGTGGACCACCTGGACTACGCCGGCGAACAGGGCATGGCGGTCGAGCAGGAGACCCTGGTCGAGGCGGACCCGGCGAAGCGGGAGGAGGCCCGCAGCCTCTGGGGCGACGCCTGGCGGGACCTGCGGCGGCGGCCGATCTTCCTGATCTCGGCGGTGCTGATCCTGCTGCTGATCGTGATCGCGATCTTCCCCTGGGCGTTCACCGACGCCGACCCGCGCAAGGCCGACCTGGTCAACGACTACCTGAAGCGGCCGGACTGGACGGACTTCTTCGGCGCCGGCTGGTTCGGCTACGACGGCCAGGGCCGGTCCATCTACGCCCGGGTGGTGTACGGGGCGCGGGCCTCGATCACCGTCGGCATCTTCGTGACCGCCACGGTCACCCTGCTCGGCGGGCTGACCGGGATGGTGGCCGGCTACTTCGGCGGCGCCGTGGACGCGGTGCTCTCCCGGATCGTCGACATCTTCTTCGGCATCCCGCTGCTGCTCGGCGCACTGGTGCTGCTGAACGCCTTCGCCACCCGCACGGTGTGGAGCGTGGTCATCGCACTGGGCGTGCTGGGCTGGACGCAGATCGCCCGCGTCATGCGCGGCGCGGTGCTGACGGTCAAGCAGGCCGACTACGTGGTGGCCGGCCGGGCGCTCGGCGCGGGCACCGGGCGGCTGATGTTCCGGCACATCCTGCCGAACGCGATCGCGCCGGTGATCGTGGTGGCGACCATCGCGCTGGGCGGCTACATCGCCACCGAGGCGACGCTGAGCTTCCTCGGCATCGGCCTCCAGGACCCGACCATCTCCTGGGGCATCGACATCTCCTCCGCCCAGAAGGTGATCCGGACCGCGCCGTTCGCGCTGTTCTTCCCGGCCGCGGCGCTCTCCGTGACGGTGCTGGCCTTCATCATGCTGGGCGACGCGGTGCGCGACGCCCTCGACCCGAAGCTTCGCTGAGCGAGGGGACGCATCGTGACCACAGCAGTCGACACCGGCAAGGCCGAGCGGGAGGCGCCCTACGAGGGGCCCCTGCTGGACGTCCGTGACCTGCACGTCGAGTTCGTGACCCGGGACGGGGTGGCGAAGGCGGTCAACGGGGTCAACTACAGCGTCCGGGCGGGGGAGACGCTGGCCGTGCTGGGCGAGTCCGGTTCGGGCAAGTCGGTGACCGCGCAGGCGATCATGGGCATCCTGGACATGCCGCCGGCCCGCATCCCCCGGGGCGAGATCCGCTTCCGGGGCCGGGACATGCTGAAGCTGGGCAAGGAGGAGCGGCGGCAGATCCGCGGCCAAAAGATCGCGATGATCTTCCAGGACGCGCTCTCCTCGCTGAACCCGGTGCTGACCGTGGGCTTCCAGCTCGGCGAGATGTTCCGCGCCCACCACGGCACTTCGCGCAAGGACGCGAAGGAGAAGGCGATCGAGCTGATGGACCGGGTGCGCATCCCGGCCGCCAAGCAGCGGGTCGGCGACTATCCGCACCAGTTCTCCGGCGGTATGCGCCAGCGCATCATGATCGCCATGGCGCTGGCGCTGGAGCCGGACCTGATCATCGCCGACGAGCCCACCACCGCGCTGGACGTCACCGTCCAGGCCCAGGTGATGGACCTGCTCGCCGAGCTGCAGGCCGAATACCACATGGGGCTGATCCTGATCACCCACGACCTCGGCGTGGTCGCCGACGTCGCGGACAAGATCGCGGTGATGTA
This sequence comes from Kitasatospora sp. NPDC093806, assembly GCF_040683335.1. Classification (NCBI taxonomy): domain Bacteria; kingdom Bacillati; phylum Actinomycetota; class Actinomycetes; order Kitasatosporales; family Streptomycetaceae; genus Kitasatospora; species Kitasatospora sp. NPDC093806. The sequence continues at coordinate 11,128 of NZ_JBFBDO010000096.1, read as the reverse complement.
CGCGGGCCGGATCGTCGAGACGGCGCCCGTGCACGAGCTGTACGCGCGCCCGGCGCACCCGTACACCCGCGGCCTGCTCGACTCGATCCCGCGCCTGGACCAGAAGGGCCAGGAGCTGTACGCGATCAAGGGACTGCCGCCCAACCTGCTGCGGATCCCGCCGGGGTGCGCGTTCAACCCGCGCTGCCCGCGCGCCCGGGACCGCTGCCGGCAGGAGGTGCCGGAGCTGTTCCCGGTCACCGAGGACGACGGCACCGAGCTGGCCGGGCGGGGCAGCGCCTGCTTCTACTGGAAGGAGACCCTCCATGACCGCTGACGGGTCCGGCACGCCCGGCGCACCGGCGGAGGCCGCCTTCGACCAGCAGGTCGCGAGCGGCGAGCCGATCCTCGAAGTCCGGGACCTGGTCAAGCACTTCCCGCTGACCAAGGGCGTGGTGTTCAAGAAGCAGGTCGGCGCCGTGAAGGCGGTCGACGGGGTCTCCTTCGACCTCCGGCAGGGGGAGACGCTGGGCATCGTCGGCGAGTCCGGCTGCGGCAAGTCGACGCTGGCCAAGGTGCTGATGAACCTGGAGCCGGCCACCGGCGGGTCGGTGAAGTACAAGGGCGAGGAGATCTCCCGGCTCTCCGGGGCCGGGCTGAAGGCGGTGCGACGCAACATCCAGATGGTGTTCCAGGACCCGTACACCTCGCTGAACCCGCGGATGACGGTCGGTGACATCATCGGCGAGCCCTTCGAGATCCACCCCGAGGTGGCGCCGAAGGGCGACCGCCGCAAGGCCGTCCAGGACCTGCTGGACGTCGTCGGGCTCAACCCGGAGTACATCAACCGGTACCCGCACCAGTTCTCCGGCGGCCAGCGCCAGCGCATCGGCATCGCCCGGGGCCTCGCGCTCAAGCCGGAGGTGATCATCTGCGACGAGCCGGTCTCGGCGCTCGACGTCTCGGTCCAGGCGCAGGTGATCAACCTGCTGGAGCAGCTCCAGGGGGAGTTCGAGCTCTCGTACATGTTCATCGCGCACGACCTCTCGATCGTCCGGCACATCTCCGACCGGGTCGGCGTGATGTACCTGGGCAAGATGGTCGAGATCGGCAGCGACCGGGAGATCTACGAGCACGCCACGCACCCGTACACCCAGGCGCTGCTCTCGGCCGTCCCGGTGCCGGACCCGACGGCGCGCGAGACGCGGGACCGGATCGTGCTGACCGGGGACGTGCCCTCGCCGGCCAACCCGCCGTCCGGCTGCCGCTTCCGCACCCGCTGCTGGAAGGCGCAGGAGCGGTGCGCGGTGGAGGTCCCGCTGCTGGCGGAGCCCGCCTGGCTGGCCGACCTGGCCGCGCACGAGTCGGCCTGCCACTTCGCGGCCGAGCGGCCGTCGGGGGAGGGCGGGGAAACCGTTTGACACCCCGCGGTCCCGCGGACCGAGCGCGTCCTCCCGACGGAGGGCGCGCTCTCGCGTTTGTCCACCCGCCGACCTGCGGGAATTTCCCGAAATCTGTCATTACGCTTCGTAAAGATTCGAATACCGGTCAGCGGGGTCCGTTATCCGGAAAGCGGAATTGACGGCTCCGCGTGCGATATGGCGGAATTTGCCGAGTATTGTCACGGGTTGGTCTGAGCATGTAATTGAAAAGAGATGTGAGGGCGATTCCACCGAAGGGGTCGGTTGATCGATAGTTGCTCTGCGCGTATCAGTGGTCACCTCGCCAACTGTGCGGATCGGCCCTGAGATGTCGACCTCCGCCATGCCCGGCACACCGACTGGCGGGGCGCCGTCCGTTCGTAAGCCCCTAAATCGAGGAGCAGTTGAATGAGGCTCACCAAGACGATGCGTTGGACCGCGCTGGCCGCGTGCACCGCGCTCGCGATCTCGGCCTGCACCACCGGCAGCGACGACAAGAAGTCCTCCGAGGGGGCGAACGGTGCGGGCAAGAAGGGCGGCTCGATCAGCATCGAGTCGGGTGAGCCGCAGCACGGCCTGATCCCGCAGAACACCGCGGAGTCCGAGGGCGCCCAGGTCCTTGCCCAGCTCTTCTCCGGCCTGGTCGAGTACGACCGCAAGACCAACGAGCCCAAGCTGCGCGTCGCCGAGTCGATCGAGTCCCCGGACAGCAAGGTCTGGACGATCAAGCTGAAGGACGGCTACACCTTCCACAACGGCGAGAAGGTCACCGCCCAGTCCTTCGTGGACGCCTGGAACTGGGGCGCCAACCAGGACAACGCGGCCGAGGGCCTGCCGTTCTTCTCCAAGATCGAGGGTGCCGAGGAGCTGTCCCCGGGCAAGGACAAGAAGCCGGCCACCGACAAGCTCAAGGGCCTCAAGGTCGTCGACGACAAGACCTTCACGGTCACCCTGAGCGCCCCGTTCTCCCAGTTCAAGGTCATGCTGGGCTACACCGCCTTCTACCCGCTGCCGAAGGCGTTCTTCGCCGGTGACCGGAAGACCTTCGAGGAGAACCCGATCGGCAACGGCCCGTTCCAGATGGACGGGAAGTGGGAGCACAACAAGCAGATCAAGGTCAAGCGCTACGAGAACTTCCCGGCGGCCGACGGAAAGGCCAAGCTGGATTCCGTCACCTTCAAGATTTACGACAAGCTGGAAACGGCCTACAACGACCTGCGGGCCAACAACATCCAGATCACCAACAAGCTGCCGGTCTCCGCGATGGCGACCGTCGCCCAGGAATTCGGCGACCGTTACATCTACAAGCCGGAGTCGGGCGTCGGCTTCATCGGCTTCCCGATCGCGACCAACCCGGCCGCGTACGGCAAGCCGGAGATCCGCAAGGCGATCTCGATGTCGATCGACCGCGAGGCGATCACCAAGACCATCTTCTCGGGCACCCGCATCCCGGCCGACGACTTCATCAACCCGATCATCCCGGGTTACCGCAAGGGCGCCATGGGCGACGCGGCGAAGTACGACCCGGCCAAGGCCAAGGAGCTCTTCACCACGGCCGGCGGCGTCCCGAACAACACCATCGAGCTGGGCTACAACGCCGACGGCGGCCACAAGGAGTGGATCGAGGCGGTCGGCAACCAGCTGAAGAAGAACCTCGGCGTCGAGGTCACCTTCAAGCCGTTCGAGAAGTTCGGCAAGATCCTGGACGCGCTGGGCGAGAAGCAGTACTCCGGCGCCTTCCGGATGGCCTGGCAGATGGACTACCCGTCGGCCGAGAACTACCTGCGCCCGATCTTCTCCAAGGTCGCGATCGAGAACGGCTCCAACTACGGCGGCTACGTCAACGAGGAGTTCGAGTCCGCGCTCTCGGCGGCGGACCAGGCGAAGAGCCTGGAGGAGGGTCTGAAGCTGTACCAGAAGGCCGACGACATCCTGATCAAGGACCTGCCGTACATCCCCGTCTACACCTACATGACCTCCGCCGCCTACACCAAGACCGTCAAGAACGTGGTGGTGGACGCGCAGAACCGCATCGACCTGGCCAACGTCGAGCTGGCCTGACCGTCCCCCTCTGACCGGCACGCCTCGGCGGGCGGCGCGGGCAACCCCCGCGCCGCCCGGCTCAGGCGTGCCCCTGACCACGAGGAGACCGCATGGGCCGCTATGTGGTCCGCCGGATCATCCAGGCCATACCTGTGATCCTGGGCGCGACGTTCCTGATCTACGCACTGGTCTTCCTGCTGCCTGGCGATCCCATCACGGCACTGGCCGGTGAGAAGCGACAGGACCCGGCCGTCGTGGCGGTCCTCCGGGACCGGTACCACCTCGACGACCCGTTCTTCCTGCAGTACTGGAACTACCTGGTCGGCCTGTTCAAGGGCGACTTCGGACAGGACTACCGCGGCAACGAGGTCGTCGAGGTGATGCAGCGGGCCTTCCCGTACACCATCAACCTCGCCCTCGTCGCGCTGGTGATCGAGATGGCGGTCGGCGTCACCGCCGGCGTGGTCGCCGCCCTGCGGCGCGGCCGCTTCATCGACAACGTGGTGCTGATCTCGACCCTGATGGTCATCTCGATCCCGGTCTTCGTGATCGGCTTCGTGCTCCAGCTGCTCATCGGCGTGAAGCTCAACACCGACTTCGGCATCGACTTCTTCCCGGTCTCCTTCAACGACGAGGCCGGCTTCCGGTCCTACCTGCTGCCCGGCTACGTGCTCGCCTCGACCTCGCTGGCGTACGTCGCCCGGCTCACCCGGACCAGCCTGATCGAGGTCATGCGGGCGGACTACGTCCGGACGGCGGTGGCCAAGGGCCTCAGCCCGCTGCGGGTGGTGGTCCGGCACGGGCTGCGCAACGCGCTGATCCCGATCGTCACCTTCCTGGGCATGGACCTCGGCGGCCTGATGGGCGGCGCGGTCATCACCGAGGGCATCTTCAACATCCCGGGCGTCGGACACCAGCTCTTCCAGTCCGTCTACCTGCGGGAACGCACCATCGTCGTGGGCATCGTGAGCGCCCTGGTGATGGTCTACCTGTTCGCCAACCTGGTGGTCGACCTGCTGTACGCCGTCCTGGACCCGAGGATCCGCTATGAGTGAGCCGACGAACAGCGAGAACCCGGCGGTGACCGTCCCCGGACCGTCCACCGCCGCGGCCGCCAAGGGCGGCAAGGACGGCGAGCGGGTCGCCAGCCTCTGGACCGACGCCTGGGCCGACCTGCGCCGCAACCCGCTGTTCCTGATCGGCGGGTTCCTGGTGGTCTTCATGGTGGTGCTGGCCATCGCCCCGGGGCTGTTCACCGACGGCGACCCGCGCGCGGGCGGCTTCTGCAACCTGGGCGACTCGCTCAAGGGGCCCAGCGGCGACCACTGGTTCGGCTTCGACGTGCAGGGCTGCGACGTCTACACCCGGACGGTGTGGGGCGCCCGCAACTCGATCATCGTCGGCATCGTGACCACCACCCTGGTGGTCCTGGTCGGCGGCACCCTGGGCCTGTGGGCCGGCTGGATCGGCGGCTTCGGGGACAGCGTGCTCTCCCGGATCACCGAGATCTTCTTCGCCATCCCGCTGCTGCTCGGCGGCATGCTGATCATGTCCACCTGGGGCGAGGGCAACGCCTGGACGGTCTCCGCGGTGATGGCCGTGCTCGGCTGGCCGCAGATCTACCGGCTGATGCGCTCGGCGGTGCTCTCCAACAAGCACAACGACTACGTGGTCGCGGCCAAGGCGCTCGGGGCCGGGACCGGGCGGATCGTCACCCGGCACATCCTGCCGAACGCCGTCGCGCCGGTGATCGTGGTCTCGACCATCAACCTGGGCGTGTACATCGGCGCCGAGGCCGCGCTCTCCTACCTGGGCATCGGCATCCAGTCGCCGGCGATCTCCTGGGGCCTGATGATCAGCGACGCCCAGGCCCGCTTCCTGAACGACCCGCACGTGCTGCTCTTCCCGGCCGCCGTGCTGAGCGTCACCGTGCTGGCGTTCATCATGCTCGGCGACGCGGTGCGCGACGCCCTCGACCCGAAGCTGCGCTGAGGAGGGCCGCGGACCATGACTGATCTGACCAAGCCGACCACGGACGGCACGGCGGACCGGGGCGCGGTGGAGGTGCTCGGCCCGCGCCGGGAGAGCCTCGCGCCCGGCACACCGCTGCTGGAGGTCGACGACCTGCACATCGAGTTCCACACCCGGGACGGCGTCGCCAAGGCCGTCAACGGGGTGAGCTACTCGGTCTCGGCCGGGGAGACCCTGGCGGTGCTCGGCGAGTCCGGTTCGGGCAAGTCGGTGACCGCGCAGGCGATCATGGGCATCCTGGACATGCCGCCCGGGAAGATCACCTCCGGTGCGATCCGGTTCCGGGGTGAGAACCTGCTCACGATGAGCCCCAAGGCCCGGCGGGCGGTGCGCGGCCGGAAGATCGCGATGATCTTCCAGGACGCGCTCTCCTCGCTGAACCCGGTGCTCAGCGTCGGCTACCAGCTCGGCGAGATGTTCCGGGTGCACCAGGGGGCCACCCGCAAGGAGGCCAAGGAGAAGGCCGTCGAGCTGATGGAGCGGGTCCGCATCCCCGCCGCCCGTCAGCGCGTGGGCGACTATCCGCACCAGTTCTCCGGCGGTATGCGCCAGCGCATCATGATCGCCATGGCGCTGGCGCTGGAGCCGGACCTGATCATCGCCGACGAGCCCACCACCGCGCTGGACGTCACCGTCCAGGCCCAGGTGATGGACCTGCTGGCGGAGCTCCAGGCCGAGTTCAACATGGGGCTGATCCTGATCACCCACGACCTCGGCGTGGTCGCCGACGTCGCGGACAAGATCGCGGTGATGTACGCCGGCCGGATCGTGGAGACGGCGCCCGTGCACGAGCTGTACGCGCGCCCGGCCCACCCGTACACCCGTGGCCTGCTCAACTCGATCCCGCGGCTGGACCAGAAGGGCCAGAACCTCTACGCCATCCAGGGCCTGCCGCCGAGCCTGCTGCGGATCCCGGCCGGCTGTGCGTTCAACCCGCGCTGCGACCGGGCCCAGGAGCTCTGCCGCACCGAACTCCCGCGCCTGGTACCGGTGCTGGACGCCGAGGGGGCCGACCTGCCGGGCCGCCGGAGCGCCTGCCACTTCTGGAAGGAGACCCTCCATGGCTGAGCCCATCCTGGAGGTCAAGGAGCTGGTCAAGCACTACCCGCTGACCCAGGGCATCCTGCTCAAGAAGCAGGTCGGCGCGGTGCGCGCGGTGGACGGCGTCTCCTTCCGGCTGGCGAAGGGGGAGACGCTGGGCATCGTCGGCGAGTCCGGCTGCGGCAAGTCGACGCTGGCCAAGGTGCTGATGAACCTGGAGAAGGCGACCGCCGGCCAGGTGCTCTTCAAGGGCGAGGACATCACCCGGCTCTCCGGGGCCGGGCTGAAGGCGGTCCGCCGCAACATCCAGATGGTGTTCCAGGACCCGTACACCTCGCTGAACCCGCGGATGACGGTCGGCGACATCATCGGCGAGCCCTTCGAGATCCATCCCGAGGTGGCGCCGAAGGGCGACCGCCGCAAGGCCGTCCAGGACCTGCTGGACGTCGTCGGGCTCAACCCGGAGTACATCAACCGGTACCCGCACCAGTTCTCCGGCGGCCAGCGCCAGCGCATCGGCATCGCCCGCGGCCTCGCGCTCAAGCCGGAGGTGATCATCTGCGACGAGCCGGTCTCGGCCCTGGACGTCTCGGTGCAGGCGCAGGTGATCAACCTGCTGGAGCAGCTGCAGAGCGAGTTCGAGCTGTCCTACATGTTCATCGCGCACGACCTCTCGATCGTCCGGCACATCTCCGACCGGGTCGGTGTGATGTACCTCGGCACGATGGTCGAGATCGGGTCGGAGGACGAGATCTACTCCCACCCGACCCACCCGTACACCCAGGCGCTGCTCTCCGCCGTCCCGGTGCCCGACCCGACCGGGCGCGAGCAGCGCGAGCGGATCCTGCTGACCGGTGACATCCCGTCGCCGGCCAACCCGCCGTCCGGCTGCCGCTTCCGCACCCGCTGCTGGAAGGCGCAGGAGCGGTGCTCGACCGAGGTCCCGCTGCTGGCGGTGCCGTCGGCGCTGAGCGGGCCGGCGGCGCACGAGTCGGCCTGCCACTTCGCTGAGGTGCGGGACGTGATCGGCGCGGGCTGACGGCCCGCCCCGGCTGAACCACCCCTGAGAAGGGCCCCGGAGTCGCGCGGACTCCGGGGCCCTGCCGTGTGCCCGGTGGCCGGGCGGGCGGCGCTACTTCTGGAAGCCGACGTTCTCCCAGACGATGTCGGACAGGCCCTGGGCGCCGATGTTGGCGAGGTTGGCGCGGGCGCCGTACAGCTGCGGGCGCTGGTAGAGCGGCAGCACCCCGGCCACCTTCCACAGCTCGCCGTCGGCCTGGTTGATGGCCTCGAAGGCGGTGGCGGCGTCGCTCGCGGCGGCCGCCCGGTCGAGCGCGGCGTCGGCCGCCGGGCTGCCGGCCTGGGCGTGGTTGGTGCCGCCGTTCTGGGCGAAGTTGGACCGGTTGCCGCTGGCCGGGAACGGCGTGCCGAGCAGCGAGTAGGCGGCGATGTCGAAGTCCCGCCGGTTGACGTACTTGTCGAAGAACTCGTTGGGGTTGGCGGTGACGGTGGTGACCTTGACCCCGACCTCCTTGAGCATGCCGGTGGTGACGGCGGCCTCGTTCTGGGCCTGGGTGACGCCGGCCGGGATGACCATCCGCAGGTTGAGCTCCTTGCCGTCCTTGCGGCGGACGTCGCCGTCCAGCTTCCAGCCGGCCGCGTCGAGCTTGCGGACCGCCTCCGCCGGGTCGTAGCGGCTGAGGCCGAGGGAGTTGTCCCGGTAGGCGTTCTGGTTGGCGACCAGCAGGTGGTTGTTGAGGATGACGGTGGGCCAGTCCAGCCCGGCGAGGTCGGTGCGGGTGATGACGTCCCGGTTGATCGCCTGGAACAGGGCCTGCCGGACGGCCGGGTCGGTGAGCGCGGGGCTGCGGCTGTTCAGCGTGAACTGCCGGAAGTCGGGGCCGCCGGCCCGGCGGACGGCGGCCCCCGGGGTGTTCTTGACGGCCTGGTAGCCGGCCACGTCCGGGCCGTTGTTGAACAGGTCGATCTCGCCCTTGTTGAAGGCGGCGGCCATCGCGTTGGGCAGCATGGCGTGGAAGACGATCCGGTCCAGTAGCGGCTTCTCGCCCCACCAGGCCGGGTCGGCGACCAGGGTGACGGTCTGCGCGGCGCGGTCCAGCTTCTCGACCTTGAACGGGCCCGCGGTGACCGGGATGGCGTCCAGGTAGGAGGTGTTGAACAACTCGGGGGTGGCGATCCTGCTCGCCGGCAGCAGCGGGGCGTTGGCGGCGCCGTTGAACATCGACTGCCACTCGGAGAACGGCCGCTCGAAGGTCATCACGGCCTGGTAGTCGTCCTTGCCGCGGTCGACCGCCGAGACCAGCTCGAAACCGGTGCTGCTGCCGGTCCGGAACGCCGGGTCCTTGCCGTTCAGCGCGCGCCAGTTGGCCTCGATGTCCCGCCAGGTGATCGGGGTGCCGTCGGACCAGCGCGCCTTGGGGTTCAGCGTCCAGACCACCACCTGCCGGCCGTCCCGCTGCTCGGTGTGCGCGTCCTGCAGGTAGGCCGGGTTGGGGGTCTGGGTGCCGGCCGCGTCGGAGCGGAAGAAGGTCGGCAGCAGCGGCTTGGTGACGGTGATCGTGGAGGACTCGCCGCCGTCGGTCTGGATCGGCGACCACTGGGTGGAGTACTGGGCGACCGCGACGTGCAGGGTGCCGCCCTGGCGCAGTTCGGCGCGCTCGTGCGGGTTGATGTCGACGGCGGTGAGCTTGGGGGTCTCCAGCGCGCTCGGCAGGGCCCGGGCGTCGCCGCGGCCGGAGCCGGAGGCGCAGGAACAGAGCGTCAGCGAGAGCGAGACGGCGGTGAGGCCGGCGAGCAGGGCCGTGCGGTGGGACAGGGGGCGGCCCATGGCGGTTCTCCCGGGACGGATGCGGCGGACGGTATGACGGCGTCACATCTTGCTGACCGGGAGGGGGATTGTCGAGGGGCGGGCCCGGATCGGACCCGCCCCGCTTTCAATCCATCCGTCAGACCGGGAACTTGAAGGTGCGGTCCTTGTCGCCGGTCTTCTCCAGCAGCGGAGTGAGCGCGTCGGCGACGTCCTGCGCGGTGATCTGCGTCAGCTGGTTGTTCTTCTTGACCTTGACCTTGTCGAAGCCGCCGGCCACCAGCTGCCGGTTGAGCGCGTCGAGGTCCCACTTGGGCACGAACTTGCCGTTGGCGTCCGGGACGAGGGTGAGCGCCGCGGCGGCGGTCTTCGGCCCGAAGTCGAACTTCTTGGGGCCGGCCAGCAGGTGGATCTGGCCGTTGACCGCGGACTTGCCGAGGGTGTCCGCGGCGCCCTGGAGGGCCTGCGCGGAGGTCTTCGGCTGGGCGGCCGTCACGGCGAGCGCGACCGGCTGCTCGGCCTTGCCGGCGGCGCGGTCCCGGTAGGCCGCGTCGACCAGGTCGACGGCGGAGGCGGAGTCCACCGCCTGGCCGGCCTTGCCCGGGACGACGACCGGCTCGCCGCTGTCGCCGAACTTGACGTAGCCCTCCTGGAGCCCCTGGCCGGAGCCGCCGGCCAGCGCCTCCAGCGCGGACTTGAGCTTGGCCCGGTCGACCTTGACCTCCGGCGGCACGGCCTGCTCCTCGCCCTTGAGCGACTTGAGGACGTCCACCGGGTTGTAGGAGTGCTGGGTCAGCCGGTCCACGGTGGCCGTGGTGTCGAAGCTCAGCCCGGCGGCGGTCGGGTCGAGGTCGACGGTCTGCTCGCCGACCTTCAGCTTGACCGGCTGCTGGCCGGCCTTGCCGACGGACTCGTCGAGCTGGTGGATGGCCTGGTCGCGGTTGCTGCCGCCGATGTCGGTGCCGAGCACCACGGTGCCCTTGGGGATGTCCGACTGGTTCAGCATCAGCCCGGTGCCGTAGGCGGCGGCGCCGAGGAAGAGCACCCCGGCGACGGCGTAGGTGCCGAGCTTGACCAGCTTCTTGACGGCGCTCGGCTTGGGCTTGGCGGCGGGGGCGGGCTTGGCGGCCGGGGCCGGGGCGGGCTTGCCGCCGGCCGGGCCGTCCGCCGCGGGGGTCGGCAGCGGTGCGCCCGGAACCGGGGCCGGGCCGTCGGCCGGGCCCTCGGGGCGCGGGTACCCGGGGGCGGCGGGGGCGGTGTTGAAGGGGGCGGCGGGCTCGCCCGGACGGCCCTGGGCGCCGGGGGTGCCGGGTGCGCCGGGGGTGCCGGGGAAGAGGCCGCCCGGGGCCGGGGCGCCCTGCGGGCCGGCGGCCGGCGGGCGCTGGGCGGCGAACGGGTCGGTGCCGGCCGGGGCGGAGGCGAACAGGCCGGGCTGCGGGGCGCCGGGACGGTCGCCGGGGCCGCCGGGCACGCCGGGTATGGGGCCGGCGGGGGCGCCGTCGCGGACCGGGGCGAAGCCGTCGACCGAGGTGTCCTCGGCGCTCGGCGCGCCGGGGGCCGGACGGCCCTGGCCCTGCGGGACGGGGCGGCGCGGCAGCGCGCCGCCCGGGGCGAACGGGTCGGCGGCGGGCGCGGGGGCACCGGGGGTGCCGGGGGCGAACGGGTCGACGGGCGCGAACGGGTCGGCCGGGGCGTCGGCGTAGACGCCGGCCTCGTCGGCGGACAGCTCGGGGCCGGCGCCGTACGGCGAGGCGGGCGCGCCGGTCGGCCCGTTCGCCCCCGGCAC